>ONCT01000027.1:45019-122382 GCA_900316395.1 uncultured Lachnospiraceae bacterium
GTACCCAAGACTATACAAAGTCGCACACAGTCCGAAGACTGCGATTAGGTCACTGATGGTCAGCATAAGCCTCACCTCCGTTTTCGGATTTCCCAAATATATGAGATTTCTATGATAAACAGAGGCCACAGTTGTGTCCTCTGGAAAGAGGACTAACCGCCTACCCGTTGTATTGATAGCACCTGTATTTATTATAGCAAACTAATGTTCGCATTTCAAGATAGAATAATACAAAATAGAGCTCGGCAGCTGCCGAGCTCTTACTATGATACATAGCCATATAATCTAACCAGCTCTCAGATTACTGTACTAACTCTCCAAGCTTTGTGAAGATCTCGCCAAGAGCGAAAGCACCAGCATCAGGATAACCAATTGATCTCTCACCAACTGTACCTGCACGACCCATGTGAGCTACGTGCTCTGCTGTAGCTGCAGCGCCGTCAACGGCCTTCTTAGCAGCTCTCTCAAATGAAGTCTTCATGTCACATCCCTCAGATGCACAAGCGCTCCACTCGTCTGCGCAAGGAACAAGAGCATCAATTAATGTCTTATCTCCTACAACAGCTCCACGACCAAATGATCTCTCACCTGTAGCCTGAACGCCCTTAACAGCAGCCTGAAGAAGGTCAGCCATATCCTGAACGCTAAGTTCCTTCTTACCTTCTGTAGACTTACCAGCTGAACGGAATGCTGAACCCCAGATAGGACCTGAAGCACCACCACAGTTCTCCATGATAATCATAGATAATGCACCGATGAAATCTCCGATGTCCTTGTTGTTATTAGCATTAACTTCGTTCCACTCTCTCTTAACCTGTCTGAATCCCTTAGCAACAGACTGACCGAAGTCACCATCACCAGCATGAGAATCAAGCTCACACCAAGGCTGCTCGCTCTCGATAATAATCTCAGCCATCTTATCAACTAAGAATACTACTGCATCCTGGCTAATTGTTGCGCCATTAGGAACTGATGACATCTTAGATGTGTCAGCTGTAAATGATACGTTAGTGTTATCTTCAGCACCGAACTTAATCTCAGAATATGTAGGAGCATCAA
This sequence comes from uncultured Lachnospiraceae bacterium, assembly GCA_900316395.1. Classification (GTDB taxonomy): domain Bacteria; phylum Bacillota; class Clostridia; order Lachnospirales; family Lachnospiraceae; genus RUG191. Next base: position 46,079 of record ONCT01000027.1, read on the forward strand.
CTGGTCCTGTTACTCTGAAGCCAGGAGCTTCTGAAACAGCATTTAACATCTCCTTAAGCTCGTCATCCATCTTAAGAAGTGATACAGATGCACCAAGCATATCGATTGATGTCATGAAGTTACCAACGAATACTCTAAATGTCTTAACGCCCTTGTCAGCTAATACCTTAGCTACTGCGTTGTTGAATAGATATAACTCTTGAAGTGGTGTAGAACCGAATCCGTTAATAAGAACAGATACTTCTTCACCGTTAAGCTTAAGCTCATCAAGTAATGCAGGAACGATTCTCTCTGCTAACTCGTCAGCTGTAGCAATCTTCTCTCTCTTGATACCTGGCTCACCATGGATACCAACACCGAATTCCATCTCACCTTCTGAGATGTCAAATGTAGGTTTTCCAGCTGCAGGAACTGTACATGATGAAAATGCGAATCCAAGGGAACGAACATTATCAGCAGCCTTCTGACCAATTCTCTTAACCTCAGCTAAGTCCTTGCCCATTTCAGCAGCTGCACCAGCACATTTGTGAACGAAAACTGTACCAGCAACACCACGACGACCTACTGTATATAAACTATCCTGAACAGCGATATCATCTTCTACCTTAACATAATCAACCTTAAGTCCGTCCTCTTCTGCTAATGCAGCGGCGTTCTTGAAGTTCATCATATCACCAGAATAGTTCTTGATTACCATTAATGTACCCTTGTCAGAAGCGATAGCCTTAAGAGCCTGATATACCTGAACCTGTGATGGTGAAGCAAATACGTCACCACATACAGCAGCATCAAGCATACCTTTTCCAACATAACCAGCATGTGCAGGCTCATGTCCTGAACCACCACCAGATACAAGAGATACCTTGTTCTTGTTGATGTCTTTCTTCTTAACAATCTTATACTTCTGGATGAATTCCAAATCAGGATGTGCATTAGCAATACCGTTACACATCTCCATAACAACTGTCTCAGGTCTATTAATTATCTTTTGCATATAAATCTTCTCCTTCTCTAAAAATTCACGAAAACCGAACGAATGTCGCCACTCGTTCGGTTATCAAAAAAGTCATATTATCTTACCAAGTTTTGATTTCCTTCTTACGTGCAGCACCAATCTGTGAAGCAACCTTAATAGCAGATGCTGTAGCCTGTGCTGTAACAGGGAATGGCATGTTATGAATTGACTCATCAGGGATACAAGCCTTCTCAGCAACCTTGAGTAGTAATTCATCATCAACATCCTCAGACTTCATATCAGCAAGAGATACAGGAAGTCCTACTGCGATACAGAAATCGATAACTTCAAGAAGCTCTTCCTTAGGAGCATTCTCTAATACTAACTGACAAATTGTACAGAATGCAACCATCTCACCATGGAAGAAGTCATGATGTGCAGGAAGAAGTGTCATACCATCAACGATAGCATGTGCAGCTGCAAGTCCACTTGACTCGAATCCAAGACCTGATAGTAAGATGTTAGTCTCAACGATCTTCTCGAATGCAGGAGTAATCTGCTCATTATCACAAGCAACCTTAGCAAGAACACCATATTTCTTAAGGTTCTCATAGCAAAGAGTAGCTAGTGCATAAGAAGCATCAGTACCATATCCTAACATTGTTCCTTCTGCTCTGTTAGCTCCACAAGGAAGTCCAGCATTAACGTTAGAGCAAGAACGTACGTTAGCACGTGCCTCAAAGAATGTTGCAAGTGCATCACCCATACCACTTACTAAGAAACGTGTAGGAGCTGTAACGATAACGTTAGTATCAATCATAACTACGCTTGGATTCTGCTTGAAGTAAGCATAGTCTTCGAACTCATGATTGTCTGTGTAAACAACAGCTGAGTGAGATGTAGGAGCATCTGTTGCAGCGATTGTAGGACAGATAATAAGGTTAGTTCCAGCAGCAACACACTTAGATGTGTCAATAGCCTTACCGCCACCAAGACCGATTGTACAAGTACATCCAGCTTCCTTAGCTTGTGCCTGCAATTTAGTGATTACGCTTCTGCAGCACTCGCCTTCGAATCCGTCAGCATATACTAACTCAATGCCCCATTTCTTCTGAGTAGCTTCTAACTTATCCTTTACAAGGTTAAGTGCAAATGGATCACCGATAAGTAATGCCTTGTCACCAAATGTCTTAACGAAATATCCTAAGTTCAATAATTCGTCTTCGCCCTGTACGTACTTTGTTGGTGTAATAAACGCTTTTCTCATACCTAAAAATCTCCTTTACATTATATTATTTTTCTTCCCTAATAAAGGGCGCGTCTTATTCGCATACATCTATTATAGCAAATCGAAAATAATATTCAATAGTCACAATTATTAAAATAAAACATTACACATAATTATAACTTTTGACCATAAAAATAAAATAAGCCCATACTAACAAAGTCTATATCAAATACTAATTATTAATATTTTCACGAAAATACCCCCACGCTCATGAAGAAAATCGCGTTGGGGGTTTTTCGTAAAAATATTACGCAAAGTTAATTATAGACTTTGTCAGTATAGGCTTGCGTCATTCTCAAGAAGGGTTATAGGTGTTAACCATTTTCTTTACAAATTGACGGATGTCTGCGTTCTCGCGGATGATGACATCGTAGCTGTCCTCGAGTTCCTTGAGGAAGGCTTCTTCGTCGAAGTCGATTGGGTGGCCGATGTGGATGAGTTCATTCTCGGTACTCTGGGTGCCCTCTTCATCCATAAGGAGCTCTTCGTATAGCTTCTCCCCTGGGCGAAGGCCGGTGTAGACAATCTCGATGTCGCGGTCTGGGACATAGCCAGAGAGACGAATCAGGTTACGGGCCATATCATCAATCTTAACTGGCTCTCCCATATCGAGAACAAATATCTCGCCGCCCTTGGCCATGGAGCCTGCCATAAGCACAAGCATAACAGCTTCAGGAATGGTCATGAAGTAGCGCACAATGTCCTTGTGGGTTACAGTAACAGGTCCACCTGCCGCAATCTGCTTCTCGAACAGAGGAATAACACTTCCGTTAGAACCAAGCACATTTCCGAAGCGAACAGCAACAAATTCCGTCTTAGAACGTGCGTTATACGCCTGCACAATCATTTCGCACATTCTCTTGGATGCGCCCATAACATTAGTCGGATTAACGGCCTTATCCGTAGAGATAAGCACCATTCGCTTAACACCATAAGCGTCGCACATCTTAGACAGCTTCAGTGTGCCATAGACGTTGTTCTTAATAGCCTCACTAGGGCTGTCCTCCATAAGAGGCACATGCTTATGGGCCGCCGCATGGAACACAATCTCAGGCTTGTATGTACTAAATATATAGTCCATTCTGTTGGTATTGCGAACAGAGGCAATAAGCGTCACCAGGTTAAGCTCAGGGTGTGTCACCTTAAGTTCCTGCTGAATATCATAGGCGTTGTTCTCATATATCTCCACAATCACCAGCTTCGATGGCTTGAAGTCCGCAATCTGTCTGCACAGCTCGGAACCAATACTACCACCGCCACCAGTAACCATAACAACCTTGTCAGTCACGTACTCAGCGATTCTGTCATTTTCCACCTCAATCTCGTCACGACCAAGAAGGTCCTCAATAGAGACATTACGAAGCTTACGAACAGAGACCTCATCATTAATAATCTGATACATTCCAGGCAGGGCCTTAATGCGACAGGTTGTATCAGAGCACAAATCAACAATTGCCTTAAGCTCTTTACGTGGAAGGGATGGGATGGCAATGAAAATGTCTGTTATAGCGTATTTCTCAACTGCCCATGAAATATCTTCACGAGCGCCAACAATCTTGACACCCTGCATATATTTGTTAACCTTGGTTCTATCATCATCAATAACACACACAACCTTGCCATTAAGATACTCACTACTCTTCATCTCACGAAGGATAGCATTGCCCGCCTCTCCTGCGCCTACAAGCAGAACACGATTCTCCCTATCCACCTTGTAGCTTCTAGACATACGCCTAATCACCCTGTATAGAAAACGTATGCCACCTACGAGAACAATTAGAGTCACAACTTCTAAGAGCCAGAAGCTTCTTGGCATAACGTAAGGACTCATAGAGAAGAACATTATGTTCATTCCTACGAAATGTTCAAGTTCTGCCACAAAGCACGCAATAATAATTCGCACCATTTCGTTAATTGACGCGAACTCCCACAAGCTGTTATACATATGGAACAGGGTGAATATTATAAGGCATAGCACAATATGTATAGGAAGATAGTAAAGAAAATTGTTAAGATACCTTTCGTCTATCTGCGTAAAATGAAAATCAAAACGCAACAAGAGCGCCGCCATTCCAGCGACGCCAATACATATAATATCAAGCAATATAAGAAAGATTCGTCTAATCCAAACCTGTTTTTTCTCTTTATTCATCTTCTTAACGCTATCCACTTTGTATACCTAACCTATAACAATTATTCAATAACTACTCCACCTACAACATCAATCTCATGTTGGTTAAATGTTGTGAATTCCTGGCAAATGTTATTAAAGGATGAAGTACCAATTCCTTCAACAACAAGAACTGCCTTGGCCTCATCTGCCTTTACTAAGGAATTCTGATCTACGCAGACATTGTCTCCAAATTCAACTGATATGCCTTCTTTACCCAGTCCATTAATTAGGACATCTCTTGTGGCATTCTCAAGGGCATCTACCTTAGTTCCCGTAACATATATTCTGTCAAGTTCCTTTCCCTTAAGAAGGAGACTTATATTAGTTATAAAATGCTCTATAGATTCCTCTGCTGTATTATTTCTCTTATTCTTATAACGCATCTTGTAGAGCCATGCATCAATACCCTTGTAATGTTTCTCTTTCCTAATGATGTAGAGACTGCGAATGCCGAATACATCCTTAAGCTCTGCTGCACTATTAAGCTTGCCACCAAGAATATCAATAAGAGCAACAATTACTGCAACGACAAGGATACCAATTATGAATCCAAGCACTGCATACTTAATACTAAATGATGGCTTAGCTAAAGTCTCACTGCTGCTTGCATCAGTTGTAGTGCTTGTGGCATTAGCATTTGACATATTGGTAGAAGTCTCATCTTCATCAAGAGCTACAAGATTGTTGTATGCTGTAAGCTGCGCATCCTTCAAGTTCTTCTTGTTAGTATCAACAGCAGTCTTGGCAGTTGTAAGGCGGCTCTTAGCCTCCTTCTGCTTAGTCAATAAGTCATTGTCCACACGAGTCGTCTGATACTCACTCATTACAACAATGCTGTGAGAGCCAATATCACTGGCAATCTTATCTGAATTGGCTGCAAATGTATCTCTGACCACACCTGCCAATCTCTCGCGAAGGGCAGCATCAGGAGCAATAATGTCAACCTTGATCACACTCTCAACATATTCCGCAGTAATCATTTCCTGAAGCTGTGATACTGTATACATATTACCTTCTAGACGTGCTGCATTCTCTGCCACAGCACCATCATTAACAAGGCTACAGTAAGCAGCTAGAACTGAATTAGTGTAACTATCTTTATTTACACCATTAGCATCATTAACATATCCTGAATCAAGATAATAGTCGAGATTATAAACCTGTTCATTATAAGCATCTATCTGCATTACAGGGGATGTATTAAGATACTTAAGGGCGTCATTATAGTCCTTGGTTGAGATGACAGCCATTTCAACTGCAGCCTTCTCATCCGCCTTAAGATTCTTAGTAAGTAAAGCCTTCTGCTCCTCCTTGGACATAGTATTCTTAACTGTCTGAACCTCTTCCTGCTTATTAAGAGACTCATTGTAAGAACTAAGGTCCTTATAATACTTTACTCCTGGCACCAAAATTGCGCACACTAATGCAGCTACAAGGCACCAGCGCCAGGCAAATGCTATCTTCCATAACAGATTAATGAGATCAATCTCTCGTTCTCTATACTCCATCTTAACTCCTCTATCACTTATAATTCAAATTACGCTTTCTTCTTGCGTCTAAGCTCTGTCCATCCTGCAGCCATTCCAAGACCAAGGAAGGTCCAGAAGGTTGGCGAATGAACAATCATGGAATCTCCTGGGATTCCTGCAACTAAGAATACAGTAACTGCTGCTGTACAGGCAATTGCAATTCTTCTGTTGGCTGCATCAGTTATGCCGCCTTCCTTAACAGCTAGTCCCTTGATTATCATTACATAATACAATACGAAGAACACAAGCATACATAGTAGAAATGGAAGTCCTTCCTCAACCCAGTACTGCATATACAAATTATGAGGCTTAACATCATAATTTGTATTTCCATTCATCTTGTCAATATAATTATTCTGTGGAAAATCTGTTATAAACAGTCCACTACCACATCCTATTAACAAGTGATCCTTAAGAAGTGGAAGTGTCTTATTCCAGATTGTACCTCTACCTGAGAATAGTTTGTCAGGGAATACATGAGCATTTGCAATATCAGTTCCATCATTCTGAACGAATCTTCCATAAGGGTTGGTGAAATAGTATTCGCCACTCTTATCAACCTCATTACTTACGGCAAATGTTAAACTTTCGCCCTGCTTGCCTACCATTATTCCATGGTCAATCTTGCCATCCTGACCCTGGGCTCTATATTCAGATATAGTAAGACCATTCTTGCCTATATCCTTCTTAGAATATTCGAAGTACTGTGGCTGTTTGCTGGCGGCCTCATGGTATGTCCCATTAATAGGACTGCCATCTGCATTCTTAAGGTCAACCTTAAGAGTGTTATTGTCATAAGAATATGCCACCGAGTATTCCTTACCATCTAAGTCGAAGTATACTCCATCTGACTTAGGTGTTATATGATGAATTCTGTAACTTGCCTCAGCATTACTATCTGTTGCACCAATACCACTAACTACATAGTTGCGAAGCTGTGGCACTGCAAATACTGCTACAATAGCAACTACAATTACACCTACAACAATAGCCAATCTCTTCTTACTCTTAACAGAAATAAGAATAGCAAGAACTATGATTCCGCCAATAAATCCAAGTCGTCCACCGTCGGAACCAGCTGCAAACATATCGAATAATGTAAGAATAAGTAATGCAGCCCTTACAATCTTCTCCTTAGGATTCTTACTCATGGTGAACATGATTAAGAATATCATCGCCCACATAGCGAAGAATGTTGATACGTAGTCGATATTGTGAAGTGTTGTATATTCACCTGTTCCAACTGTTATTGAAGCTCCAGGCTGTCTGTATTCACTTGATGCAAATAAGAATTTACCGAACTCAGTCTTGAACAAATCAAGATTGAACACCTGGAATAGTCCAATTACAGAGATAATTAGAAAACCAGGTAGCGACGCACGATATACAAACTGCATGTCACGATATATTGAGTCGGATTGAGAGAATAATATGAAAGTGTATATCATAACTATAAAGTAGGATAAGGTTACAAATATACTCTCAAAATTCTCGAATCCACCTAATAGTAGAAGTGGCTTGTTGCTTGCAAATATTCCAGATATAAGCACGAATAATACTGCTATTCCAATTACATAGAATGGAACAGACTTCATTCTCTTGAATACATTGCGCTTACCGTTAAAGAACCATATTAGCATAATAAATAACGTAAATACTGCTACAACAAGGAAAACAATTGCCTTAATCTTAAGGAATACATCAACCTGTGTTGCATTATCAGCTGCAACCCACTCATAATCTTCTAAGAAGGTACTATATGTAAGGGTACGCATAAGAAGTGGAATATATCCAAGCACTAAAATAATAGGAATATATGTCATAAAATATTCCTTAGGCTTCTTGGCAAATTCTACATTTAAAAAGAAGGGCGTCTTCTTCTCTCGCTCTTCCTTCCTAGTTGTGTAGGTATTATTAGTTTCTGTCGTTTGTTGGAAAGTATTATTCTCAACCTTGTCTTGCGAATTATTAGTTGTATTATTAGATGCATCAGCGCTAGTAGTTTCAGCTGCCTTAGCAGCCTCTTCGGCTTCATTAACTGCAGCAGTGCTCTTGGCCTTGCTACTATTCTGCTGTGCGTTATTTTTCTTCTGTTGTGCCTTTTTCTTTTTTCTAGAACTCTTAGCCATTTCTACTCACCTTTCTATATACTGAAACTACATTATATCATATATTCTGTGATGTGCATTATAAATTTGACGATTATACAAAAAAGGACTCGACGCATCAAGCCCTTTCACATCTTTATATAGCAGCCACAACTTGGTTATTCACTCGTTCACAATCATCATTTTCTTCTCTAAGACGAATTGCAATCAGCTGAATTTCATCTGATGTAACATTATCGCCATTCAGCCTCGCTGTTCTGATGTAATTAAGAATTGTATTCCACGCATCTTCTGTTCGCGCTATATCAACCGTACTACATACAAAATCTTCATTGTCATATATATTCTTCAATTCTTTCATCAACTCGCGCCTTATATCCATATTAGTCAACTTCCTTCCATAATTCCCTATGGCTTTAGTATATTTGCTCATCTAAAAGTGAGCCACTTTCTCCAAAACGCTAGCTTGAAAGTGAGCCACCTTCTTAATTACTCCCATATACTAAAAAGACCAGCAACTAAGTAATAATAATTATTATTAGTCACTGGTCCAACTGCGGTCTTAGCTTCAAACATCTTTACTAAGCTATCTTATCCCTTCCGCTAGTTCAATAGTCTTAATATCTATCCCTTGCTTAAGAATATCTTCTTTGTCTACACCTTCGCGGAGCAACTCGACAGCCTTAACAAGTTTATTCTGTCCACTCTCTTCTCCCTGGGAAATACCTTGAGAGATGCCCTGAGAAATGCCTTCTCTAATCCCATCATCATGCGCCTTAATTATATCCAAATCTAATACCTTGCCACCCATTAGATCACCTACTTTCTTCTGCGTCTGCTTCTGCTTCATAAGCTGCTTATATGATACTTTATTGATTAAACTAATTATAACATCTTTCGAAAATGAGGACAACACGCCCTCTGCCACTAATTCTTCTAAAGTATCTATTATCCCACGATAAATCTCAACAAATTCATCCTGCTTTGCCTCATCTGCCTCTATGGCATCAAACTCATCCTTATAATTAAATGAATAGAACGGCAGCAAGAAATACAAATCATTCTCATAAACCTTCTCTAAGTCAAAATCCGACTCCTTCATCACATCAACAAAGTAATTGTTGTCACCACCAGATGTATGCATAACAATCTCCATCTTATCTGGGGTTGAGTCTGAAGAACTCAAGAAGAGAATCCCTGTATGTGGAAAATATACATCCAACCTCCCAAGGCTAACTTCTCCTCTATCAAGTGCAATCTGCGCATCATATTCAAACAACCGAACTATAATCGTTCCATCTGTATCATCTTTACTCTCACACTCTACATGATATGTATGCACCACATCGTTCTCTCTAATCTTAAGCAACGAATCAGTAATCCTCTTATCCTGCGCACCACCTTGCTGATCTAAATACCTCTCATTAGCATTCCTAATAATCTGCGCATTCTTGCTGTAATTCATATCGAACATATAATTGATAAATGGAATGAGCAGTTCATCACACTTTACTACCATTGTACGAAATGCATCATCATACGCAAAATCTGAATACAAGTTATCCATCGACCTCACCACCTCTCATAACACTAGCAGCATGCAAACATTTGTTCTATATATGATTATAGAACAGTTGTTCGGGTATGTCAATGGTATTTTTCAATTCTTATATAATAAAAAACCAGCAACTACATCAAATAGTCACTGGCTAAATAAAACTCTTTATGTATCGCCTTAACTTAACAATTAAGTTGAGTGATTGTTCGGAGCATAGTGTGCTTGGAAAGAGCGCGTAAAGACGTTTCTTATATTAACATTTGATGAAACCCTACTCAAAACTTAGCATATTGATCAACGGCATCATCAAGATCATAGTAGACCTTATCGTCCGTTATCAACCTTCCTATGCCCTGCTTGCCCTCAATGATATTCACAGCACAGTTATACGGAACATGTCCATGCCAATAGTCTGATTTATCGTCATATAAAAAGTTCAGCATTCCTCTAAGCGCAAACCCGTGGGTTGTAATAAGATATGTCTTGTCATCGTCTTGTAGGAGCAGCTCCCTAAGAAATCCCTGTGTTCTTTCACATACCTGAGCTATAGTTTCTCCTTTAGGACACCCCGCAAAATGGAATGGATCTGTAAAGAACATTTTTATCTCATGTTCATCCACTTCACGTTCACCAGGACGAAACTTTTTCCTTTCCCACTCACCCATATTGATTTCCTTGAGGCGGTCGTCAAAAAGGATAGGAATATCATTTCCGCTCTCTTTTAATATAATCTCAGCGGTCTCTCTGGCTCTGATCAACGGGCTGGATATACAGCAATCGAACTTAATCCCCCGCATACCTTGTCCTGTTATCATAGCTAATTTTCTTCCATTCTCATTGAGCGGGTCATTCGTCCATCCCTGCAAGTACCCATTCACATTTGCATTGGTTTCACCGTGCCTTACTACATATATCAGCATTTCTGCCTTTGCTCCTTCATAATGCAGAATGCCTCAAATAAGTCCAGGTCATCCTGATTTGTTATGTTCTAGTCCTATTACTTTTATAACTTTGTCATATACTTGCTTCGCTCATTCTTGGGAATGTCGAGGGCATCCATGGCTTCCTCTTCCCTCTTCAAGTCCGACATCATGCGCTCTTATTATATCCAAATCCAATACCTTGCCACCCATCAAATCACCCACTTTCTTCTGCGTGTCTTGATACTTCATTAACTGCTTATAAGATACTTTGTTAATTAAGCTAATTATAACATCTTTTGAAAATGAGGAGGATATGTTCGTCAACTAGAAAGTGAGCCACCTTATTAATTACTCCTATTATGTAGGTATCACGCACTCTAAAAACGATACCCTACCATCTTCATAATCCACTTTACATCTAGCTACATAAGGAAATTGACTATCAGATGTTAGTAGTAAACCCTCCCCACTTCGAGTTTCAGGTTGGTTGTTTACTCCTAGGAAGCAATACAAATAATCTCCCCTGTCCCCAAAAGCGGAGCTAGAAGACTCTTGATATTTCTCAACAAATTCACGCCCCATCTTATCTATACATGCATTTAAACCTATTTTTTGGGCTTTATCTATTGTAATCATATTTAGTTTCCCTTTAAATATCCCTTTATAGTTTTGCCATATACTTACTGCGTTCACTCTTAGGAATATCGAGCGACTCCATGGCTTCCTCTGCAGATATCTTCAAATTCTTCATCATACTACGAAGTGAAGATATTTTCTCTTCTTCTCTGCCTTGAGCTTTGCCTTCTTCAATTCCATCATCATGTGCCTTAATTATATCCAAATCTAATACCTTACCACCCATTAGATCACCTACTTTCTTCTGCATCTGCTTTTGCTTCATAAGCTGCTTATACGATACTTTATTGATCAAACTAATTATAACATCTTTCGAAAATGAGAACAAAGCGCATTCTTACTGTAATTCATATCGAACATATAATTTATAAATGGTATGAGCAATTCATCACACTTTACTACCATTGTACGAAATGCGTCATCATACGCAAAATCCGAATACAAGTTATCCATCGACCTCACCACCTCTCAACACATTAACAATAAGCAAACGTTTGTTCTGTATATAATTATAGAACAGTTGTTTGGGTGCGTCAATGTTTTTTTCAAATCTTATAATAAAAAAAGAGCTCTGGGCCCCTCGTTATACAACAACGGGTCGAGCTCTCTTCAATTATTATATTACATCCATAAACTCTATTTGTAAAGATAGTTCAGCATTCAAACATAGCAGCAATATCAAGCGTATCTACGCTCTGTGTTGTTTTGAGCTTGTTTTATTCTCTCTTTACCCATAGTGCTATCCCCTTAAAACAAAAAACCAGCAACTATCACTTTAATCAATAATAGTCGCTGGTCTAATTCACTTCTCTACATCTTAACTTACAGTTATAATTCATTCAACACATGTATTCTAATCCCTTCTGAACAAATCTCTTGTATAAACCTTGTCCTGAACATCATCTAAAATGCTATCATAGCGATTAGCTATGATTGCATCGGATTCGCTTTTGAATCTATTTATATCATTCACTACCAAGCTTCCAAAGAAGGTCATTCCATCTGTAAGTGTTGGCTCATAAATGATAACTGTAGCACCCTTCGCCTTAATTCTCTTCATTATACCTTGTATGCTACTCTGGCGAAAGTTATCACTATTCGCCTTCATTGTAAGTCTATATACACCTATTATAATTGATTTCTCTTTCTCTGCCTTCCACGTGGAATTATCAGAATAACTATAGTAGCCTGCCTTTTCTAATACCCTATCTGCTATAAAATCCTTTCGGGTACGATTGCTTTCTACAATTGCCTCTACAAGATTCTCTGGAACATCTTGATAATTCGCCAATAACTGCTTAGTGTCTTTCGGCAAGCAATATCCACCATATCCAAAGCTTGGATTATTGTAATGGCTTCCTATACGCGGCTCTAGGCAAACACCATCAATAATATCCTTCGTATTTAACCCCTTCATCTCAGCATAGGTATCTAATTCGTTAAAATATGACACTCTTAGTGCCAAATATGTATTAGCAAATAACTTCACAGCTTCTGCTTCGGTATCCTTCAAGTATTCTTTTAGTTAATTCTTCATCAGTAAGTAAATGACTTATTTCTGTATGAAACGTAGACCACAGAATACTATTTATTTCCTTTACGTCTGACACCCTTGCCTCTTCAACCACAGCAGTTTTTTTATACTGAAGGATATCATAATGATTATCAAATATTCCTTTACAATCATTATTAGATAATCTCATCATTCGACTTATCATAGTCGATTTTGTAGGTACATATTCATTAGCATTTTTTGTCAAAAATTCCAGATAGTATTTTCCATTATCTATTTTTTCTATAAGTTTATTAAGAGAATCGTAGTCTATTGCAGAAAACAATAAACGTTTTATTCCATTATCCTCATAAGATGCAATAAACGAATCATCTATTGTCCAAGTTGATTCTATCCTGTCAAGAGTTCCCAAAGAATAGATATTATTTATATATCTATTCTTTCTTCCAACAGTCATCCTATTAGCTAAATCTTGCTTATTCATAATTCTACAACGCCGCCTCGATCATCTCGCAGTGTTTCAACTTGCCAATATCCATGAAGATTACTCCCCACGCAAGTCCAGAACCAAATGCTGACAAACAACATTTGTTATTCTTATTCAGCAGTTCGTTCTTACAGTTAAAAATGGTTGTTAATGGTATAGATGCACCACTTGGATTACCAAAATTCTCAACAAGATTCATCGGTAGTTTTTCTTCTGGAATGTCAGCCTTTTGAGCCAACTTCTTAAGCATGAACTTGTTAGGTTGATGGAATAAAAACCAGTCGATATCCTCTTTCTTCTTCCCTGTTTTCTTGAATGCAGCATCTAACATTGGTGGTACTTCAACCTGTACAAAGTTAAACACGCCACTTCCATCCATACAAATATTATCAAGTGATCTATAATTGCCTTCGCCATCATCATGCATAATGGCTGTTTCCGGTGTGCTAGGCATACGAAATGCTCCAGCAGGTATTTTTAATGCATCTGCTCTTTTTCCATCAGTATGCATTTCATAATAAATATCATCAGACTCACCATTTTCAACAATAGTAATTGTACATCCATCTCCTATCCTTTATAGCAACTACAGCACAAACATCAGGTTTATTATACTTTTGCCAAAGTTCTTATGCACTTCCATGAATGACCCATCATCTATAAATGTCTCTATAACTTGATGGACATCATATCCTTTTCTTTGATTATCTGACACAATTTCCTGGAGTTCTTCCGAATTATCTCTCGCTTTTCCCACAATCCGCTTCGGTTTCTCACGATAGTTTTTCGGAAGATACGATAGTAATTTCTTTACTCCGTCCAGGCAGGCAAAAGGAACCTGTTTGTATACCTTTATAAGTTGCACCCAGAGACTCCGCTGCATCTTCAATAATAACTGCGCCATGCTTATCACAGACTGCCTTGATTTCATCCATTTTTGCAGGGACTCCATATAGATGCGCCATAACAACCAGCTTCACATCTGGATAAAGCTTAAATGCATTCTCTAGAGCCACCGGATCCATGTTCCAGGTGTCATACTCGGTATCAATAAATACCGGCTCTCCGCCTTCATAGCAGTTCGGATTAACTGTAGCATCAAATGTCATATCACTTGCAAAAACCTTCCTGCCTTCTAATGCCCCATGACCTGGCGCTGGGCGACCATATAATTCCTGGCCAGCTAGTCTTATTGCCATATGAAGAGAAGCCGTACCTGATGATAAGGCAACTGCGTAATTGCAGCCTATCTTCTCGCTTAAAGCTTCTTCTATCGCATTTATATTTGCTCCTAAAGTAGTCATCCAGTTAGTATCATAAGCTTCCTGCATGTACTTTAGTTCATCACCATGCATTGTTGGTGAACTTAGCCATATTTTGTTTTCAAAAGGTTTAATAGACCTTGTATTATCAAATGCCATTTTTATCTAATATAAAAGAAGCAGGACCTTGCCCACTTCTTGTCATCACTCAAAACTTATGTATTATAAATATTTAAATTGGGGTGTGCTTCGCCAACTGCAACGATTTCGTCACAGACACATTTACCATATGACCAGGTTACGTCATACAAAGCGAATCATACCGACATTGCAGGTTTCACCCTATTTTGCGCTTAATACTTTCTGTCTTAGTTCGTTCAAATCAACCTCCGAACCATCTGATAGTGTTGCGAGCTTGGAACTAGAATCCTCGAACCAGTGCGCCTTAGGCTTGCACTCGAAGCCCGCCTGAGCATTCCTTCCATCGACTTCGAACTTCAGGAATGCTTTTCTGTTGTGTTTATCAACATTTGCAATCATGTCCTCGAAGGGCTTTAAGGGGCCGTCCATTACCACGTATCGATTGCCCTCTTGGTAGCCTACAGACATCTCCAGCAAACCTTCACCTGTGCAAAAAAAATCGAGGAACTCTTCTTCTTCACTACTAATGCAGGGATGGTACTCCTGCTTATCGAATCCAAGCTCTCTTATGCCTATCTGTGTCTCTTTTGCTGTGTCTCGAACTGTCTTATGTAATTCAATGGGGTCAATGGATGTCCTGACAAATGTATATCCTGGAAATATGGGCTTAATCTTAACAGCCTTCTCACCACGCCGGTAATATTCCATTCGCGGAATGAATATCTCGCTGTCTGTACCTTCTAGCTTCTTCTCAAGTCTGGGCTTGATCTTATCCTGGTCCATTACCTGCGTGTACAGGACGTGATATACTTTTTTTCCTTCATCTCTCCCCACTAGCATTACTCCTTTATGGACATTTGCATACTAGGATATATTAGCATATAATGCGGATATTTTCAACTAACAAAAAGCCCTACTAATAAGGTCAAATTGTAATTAGTAGATACGTCTTACATCAGCAATACTTCTGTAGTTAGCATTACTTACCTTGATACCATCTCTCTCGTTAGATGCGTGAACAATTTGGCCGTCACCTACGTAGATACCTACGTGGCTTCCGTAGCAAACGATATCACCAGGCTGCATATCGCCTGTTCCTACGCTGTAGCCACAGTTCTGCTGACTCCATGATGAGTGAGGTAGACTTACACCGAACTGTGCATATACACTCATTACGAATCCTGAACAGTCTGTTCCGTTAGTAAGTGATGAACCACCGTATACATATGGGTTACCGATGAACTGGCTTGCGTATGAAGCAACTGCTGATCCACCTGCTCCATTAGGTGCAGAGTAAGATCTACCTGAACCAGACCTGCTGCTTGAACTTGATGAAGATTTGCTTGATGAGCTCTTGCTCTGGTTAGCCTGAGCTGCCTTAAGGAACTGCTTCATCTGAGCTTCTGCTGCTGCCTGTCTCATTGCCTCTTCCTGTGCAAGTCTAGCATTTGCCTCAGCAACTGTCTCTGCCAAATTATATTTTGTAGAAAGAGTTACAACATCTGTTGTAACGAATCCATCACCGTTCTCACAAGTTATCTTGATCCAACCTGAATCCTTAGTGCTCTCATCAACAACCGTAAATGTCTCTCCCTGAGGGAACTTACCGATTGAAATTGAATTCCTATCAGGCTGCTCGAATACATCAATAGCTGTAGCGCTAACTGTTGCCTGTCTCTGAGATACGCTTCTAGCAAGGTCAGCATTACCAACAACAAGGAATTCCTTCTTGATAAATCCTGTTACGTTACCAGATACAATCTTGTACCAGTCACCCTGTGTATCTATAATTGAAGCGCCACAGTTGTTATATATCATACCAACAACTTCTGAATTCTCATCAGGAAGCGCTCTAACATTAGCATAAGACTCAACCTGTGCAATAGCTACGTCTTCATAACTAGCATTTGCAGTCTGAACAAGGGATGCACTATTAGCTGCAACAGTAGCTGTAGCATCATCTGCAAGGGCGTTACCCATAAGAAGTGTTACACCAGCTGTAGATGCGCCTTCGTCAACTGCCTTATCTTCGTCTGAAGAAGATGTTGTTGTCATAGCGGTTACACCAGACAAGCCTGTTGACTTAGTTGCAGCGTTAGCAGTAATGCCTGCTGTTCCCACACTAATTGCAAGACCTGTACAAGCAACTGCTGCTATATATCTTACGTGTTTTGACTCGATTATCATGTCTATATACCTCCTAAGAATGTATGTAATAATTATACCTTCTTACAAATTTGTTACGAATTTGTTACATTGCAATAGAAATTATAACAACGTGACTTGATTTTGTCAAATCATTGGGCTGTTTTGTGCCAATTTTCATAATTATTTCACATTTTCAAGGTATCTAGAAGCACTTGTTATGCAATTTGCACCATCTGAACAGGCTGTAATTACCTGGCGAAGCTGCTTGGTCCTTACATCGCCTGCCGCAAATACGCCTGGGATAGAGGTTACGCCGTCCTCGCCAGCCTCGATATAGCCAGCCTCGTTAGTATTAGGAAGGCCAGCAAGTCCCTCTGTATTAGGAAGGATTCCAACTGCCATAAATACGCCGTTGACGTTAAGCTCTGACTTCTCGCCTGTCTTCTTATTAAGAATTGCAACCTTCTCTACCATGCCGTCTCCAAGAACCTCTTCAACAACGCTATCAAGAACAAGCTCGATATTCTCTGTTGCTCTCACCTGGTTCTCTAGGACCTTGGCGCCTCTGAAGGCATCCCTTCTATGAATAAGATATACCTTGTTACTTGTTCTCGCTAAGAATAGGGCATCCTCAAGGGCAACATCGCCACCGCCTACAACGGCAACATCCTTATTCCTAAAAAATGCTCCATCACAAGTCGCGCAATATGACACACCCATACCTGCATGCTCAGACTCACCTGGCACACCTAGTGTTCTATGTCTTGCACCTGTTGCGATGATAACGCTCTTAGCTTCAATGTCATCCTTATTAGTATGAAGCACCTTCACATCACCCTTGTCCTCAATCTCAGTGATGTTAGATACAAGGAACTCAACCTCCTGCTCTGTGGCATGGGCTTTGAACTTGTCAGCAAGCTCCATACCTGTCACCTTAGGAAGTCCAGGATAATTGTCAACCTCATAAGTGCTTGTTACCTGACCACCGCACATAGGGCTTCTATCTACAATAAGTGTGCTGAGTCCTGCGCGTTTTCCATAAATTCCTGCGCTAAGACCTGCAGGGCCGCTACCAATAATTACAACGTCGTATGTCATAATGTCGCTCCTTTCTTTATGCCTACTTTATTTTTTCACATTTTCATATTATAATGATTGTACAAAGGTAAATACTACATGAAAGGAGGGGTTACTATGGATATGCCTAGTGCATCAATGATTAACTCTAACAATGGTGTTCTACAACAATTCGGTATAGCTATGCTTGACAAGCAGCTTAATGTGCAAGAAGCTCAGGCTGCTACTGAAGTTGCAATGCTTAATTCCATGCCTTCTCCTTCATTGGAGAGTCTGGTTAATCCCGCAATCGGTGGCAATATCGATATTGGAGTATAACCCCAACACAGTACTTACTATTGTAGCGCTGAGATGAATCTCGGCGCTTTTTTACTTCTCTACGATGGCTTCAATCTCAAGCATTACATCCTTAGGAAGTCTTGCAACCTCTACACAGCTTCTTGCTGGGTAAGGCTCTACAAAATACTTTGCGTACACTTCATTGATTGCCGCGAAGTCGTTCATTTCCTTAATAAATACAGTTGTCTTAATAACCTTGTCCATTGATGATCCTGCTGCCTCAATTAAGTTCTTAAGGTTGGAAAATGCCTGCTCTGCCTGTGCCACTGAGCCCTCTGGGATATTGCCTGTGGCTGGGTCTACTGGAATGACTCCTGATGTGTATACTACATTTCCCATGTCAATTGCTTGTGAGTAAGGGCCGATTGCTGCAGGCGCCTTGTCTGTGCTAACTACTTGTTTCATTGTTTTGTCCTCCTATTAGTTATTAAATGTATGCAAAGGATTGCTAAGAGTAATTCGTCTTAATTATCATATTATACTACGCCTTACGAATCTTGCCATCGTTAAGGGTGATGAGACGTTCCTTGTATAGATGGCCGATGGCGCGCTTAAATGCATTCTTACTTAGGCCAGTTTCACGCTTAATGACCTCAGGGCTGGCCTTCTCTGTAAATGGAAGCACCCCGGCGTAGCTGTCAATTAAGTCAAGAACCATGGCTGCGTCCTCATCCATCTGAATGTAGGACTTATTTCTGATGGAAATGTCCAGCTTGCCATCTTCCTTAACATTAGTAACTCTGGCATCTATTACATCGCCTATACGATATTGGCTAACATCCTCGTGCTTCGGTATCATTGCCGAATACATATCATCTATGGCAACATAGGTTCCGAAGTCATGACCGAACTCATAGATTCTACCCTGCACCTCATCCTCTGGCTGATATGCACATTTACAAGATAAGAGATGGTAAATGCCCTTCATGCTGCCGCAGAGCCTGTTACTCTTGTCAGCATACAGTCTGATTAGAATCTCGTCACCTTCTTCGACTCTTCCAATCATCTCCTTATATGGAAGGAACAGATCCTTCTCGAGGCCCCAGTCAAGAAATGCACCAATCTTGGTTACTTCCTTAACTGTAAGGGGTGCGAAGCCTCCCATTGTAAGTGGAGGTGTTGTGGTGGTGGCAATGAGCCTGTCCTTGGAATCCCTATATATAAAGACTTCGATTTCGTCACCTGTGTTGCAGCCCTCTGGCACCTGCTTTCTCGGCAGGAGAACTCGCTCTTCATTGCCTTTCTTGCTGCTGGCAAGGTACACGCCGAAGTCTACCTTCTTAACTACTATTAACTTCTGAATTTCACCTAATTTAATCATGTTATTCCGTCCCTTGTCGTAAGGAGGGACCCACTTGTGGGACGATTCCTTACGACACACTATCTAAACTATATAGCATCTCTACTACTGCGAATTGAGTTTCGTCGTTATATAATGCCATCTGTACACCGTCGTCAATTGGTGCTGAGCTAACACTAATAACGTCATCCTTGTATGCCACGTTCTGGTAGCTTGCTCTTATGTATGATATATCTAAGTCATCGTCTAAGCACTCAGTTGCGGCTTCGATATATCTTGAGTTGTTCATGTGATGGTTAGTGTCGATATGCATTTGCCGTACCTTGAACTTATAGTCAGCTTCGGCGCCGTCTATCTTCGCCTGAAGCTCGTCACATACAGGTATCTTTCTTGATAGCCATTTCCTATGAACCTCTGTCTCACATGTGAAGTCATCAGCCATCTTCTGTGGTACATTAGTTGGCTTTAGCTTCTTAAGATTCATAAGAATCCACATGGAATCGGCTTCCACTAGGCGCTCACCATCTGTTGTCTCTATTGTGAAATTACGAAATCCCATCATTGACCTGAACTTGTATGGCCATGTCTTAATCACAATCTCCTGACCTAGCACCGGGCGCTTATTGATTCTAATCTGCCACTCTGTTATGTACCAGCCCAAGTCCTGTTCGTTAAGTGTATCTAAGTCATAATCTATCGCTATAGAGTGGAACATGGAACAGTCTGTCATATACTTCATAATAGAAGATAAGGACATGAAGCCCTGCTCCCCCACCTCGCTATATCTAACTCTTGATGTAAATTGATGCATTACATTACTCCTCACCTGTTTATTTACATAGTAGATTTTAACACATTTCGCAGGAAATAACATTATTACACAATTATTTCACAAAATAAAAAAGCAACCTCAATAGAGGTTGCCTAGCTGGCCCACAAGGATTCGAACCTTGAAATGACGGAGTCAGAGTCCGTTGCCTTACCATTTGGCGATGGGCCAATATTCATTCGCACTAGAAGATTATACACACTTCTTAGTGCAAATGTCAACATTTTTATTTAAGCATCTCTTCTTCTTTTCACACTTCCAACAACTTCTCTATAAGCTTATAGCCGTTCTCTTCGTAAATGCCTGTCTCCTTGGCGTTCTTCTCGCAGTATGTGCGGTGTGGTTCTTCACCTAGAGTCTTGGTGCTGTCGAAAAGCATATATGGGATTGGCTCATCAGTATGAGTTCTTATCTTAATTGGTGTTGGGTGGTCTGGCATAATTAGCATGCGGATATCTTCACCTGCAGCTGTCACACCCTCATAAACTCTCTTGATGATTCGTGAATCAAGATTCTCTATAGCCTTAATCTTGCGCTCCACACTGCCCTGGTGACCCATCTCGTCTGGAGCCTCTACATGAACGTATACAAACTCTATGTTGTGGTTGATTAACGCATCAACCGCAGCATCTGCCTTTCCTTCATAGTTGGTGTTAAGTCCACCATTAGCTCCTTCAACGCTAATTACCTTCATATCGGCACCAACAGCTATTCCCTTAAGCAGGTCAACTGCTGATATCATAGCACCACTCTTGCCAACCTTGCCCTGGAATGAAGTTAGTGCTGGCTTAGTGCCAGCTCCCCATAACCATAGTGAGTTAGCAGGGTTAAGCCCCTTCTTCTTTCTCTCAACATTAATTGGATGATTAACTAATATGTCATAGCTTCTAATCATCATATCTCTTAGTACATCATCCTTAGGCAGCTTATCACCTACAACCTGTCCTAATACATCATGAGGCTGAACAAGTGGCATAACTGTTCCCTTATCAATTATAAGAAGATGTCTGTAGCTTGTTCCCACATAGAATGTATATCCATCTCTCTCCAACTCAGACTTTACAGCATCAATTAATACTGCTGCATCCTCTGTTGAAATCTCTGAAGAGCTATGGTCAATAATTGTTCTATCCTCATATCTGTCTTCATCCTCAGATAATGTAACGATATTACATCTAAGTGCCACATCAGTATTCTTCATATCAACACCAATGCTAAGTGCTTCAAGTGGACTTCTACCAGAATAATACTTCTTAGGATTGTAGCCAAGCACTGACAGATTAGCTGTATCAGAGCCTGGGCTCATGCCCTCTGGCACTGTGCGCACCATCCCCAGTTCCGCAGTCTCACTTAATTTATCCATAAAAGGAGTGTTGGCATACTCTAGCGGAGTCTTGTCTCCTAACTCCTCAATTGGCCAGTCAGCCATGCCATCTCCTAATATCACAACATATTTCATAATAGTCTCCTACCTTACTCGTATCATCTTAACGATATCTAATGCTGCAGCCTTGCTTTCATAGTCAGCTTCTGTCATTACATCTGTAACGAATCCAACCTCTCCATCTACAATGCCTTCAACAAATTCCACCTTGCCAAACGCACCCTCAACATCACTCTTAGATGACTTAGTTCTTGCGAAGAACGCACTCTCAACAACAGACGCATCTGCAAGCACCTTTTTCTCTGGTTTCCACTCTAGGAATATGTTCTCATCCTTATGACGAGCCATCTCCACAATATCACCAACAACTGCTGATGCTGTTGGAAGTGAGCCGGCACCCGAACCATAGAACATTCCGTCGCCAAGCATATTACCATGTACGAATATTGCGTTAAATACATCATTTACAGCAAATAGTGGATGCTCTGGTGCAAGCAAATATGGTGCAACTCTTGCAACATAAGTATCTCCTGTAGCTGTTGATGTAGCAAGCAGCTTAATATTTCTTCCAATTGCCTTGGCATACTTAATATCATTAGAAGATATATTGCTAATACCCTCTGTTGGAATGTCAGTATATTCAACCTGCTGACCACAGATAAGTGATGTAAGAATAGCAATCTTACGCTGTGCGTCGTGACCTTCAATATCAGCAGTTGGATCCTTCTCAGCATATCCTAACTCCTGTGCCTCCTTAAGCACATCCTCAAACTCGCTTCCATCCTCTGTCATCTTAGTCATAATGTAGTTAGTTGTACCATTGACGATACCAGAGATTTCCTCAATTACATCACCAGTTAAGCACTCTAGGATTGGACGAATAATTGGGATTCCGCCACCAACAGAAGCCTCGAATAGGAAGTTAACATTGTTGTCTCTCGCAGTCTTAATCAAGTCAGCGCCCTTGTCAGCCACAAGTGCTTTGTTACTTGTAGTTACATGCTTGCCATGCTCTAGCATTGCCTTAACAAATGTGTAAGCTGGCTCAACACCACCCATTGTCTCAACTACAATATCAACACTAGGGTCGTTAGCAATAATGTTGTAGTCATCAACAACTAATTGCTCCCATGGCTCTCCAGGGAATTGTCTTCTGTCTAATACATATGCTACCTCTAGCTTCTCTCCAACTCTCTTAGCAATTACATCTTCGTTAGTTGTAAGAACCTTATATACTCCTGAACCTATAGTTCCAAATCCCATTATTGCTACTTTCATTTTTCTACTCCTTTTCACTTTCTTCTTTTTTATTTATGCTCCATATACTTTCTTCAAGAATTCTAATACCATCTTCTCGTAACCCTCAGGGTCAGAGTCAATTGACAGTCCATGTGCTGCCCCAGGGAATTCGTGATATTCGCTATATCCTGAGTAGGCCTCATTCATCCTCTTACTATTAACTGGCAGAATAAAATCATCTGCTCCACCATGGGCAAAGCATATTGGAATCCTGCCACTACCCATATGCTCAATTGGTGCAATCTTCATATAATTATATCCGAATAGTATTCGAGATATTACACCGCCAAGGCTTCCTAAGAAACCAGGCAGATGGAACTTAACAGCCATTCCTTCCTTAACAACATTTTCAAGGTCGGCGTAGCCGCAGTCAGCCACAATAAAGTCGATATCCGGCTCATATTGCAGTGCCGTAATACTTAGGCCTGTTCCCATAGACTCGCCATGACAGCCAAGGGCAATGTCCTTACCGAATCTTCGCCTTGTATCCTTAATTACCGCCATCAAATCCTTGGACTCTTCTCTGCCAAATGTGGTGAGTGTCTTAACATTTTCACCATGACGACGGTCATCATAGATAACACAATTGTAGCCATGCCTACGGAATATAGTAGCATATTTCATAGAGCCATGTCTATTATATGTATATCCGTGGCTGATGATTATGAATCGCTGGCCGTTGCAGTTGTCAAGCCCGCCCTCAGCTCGATATTCATCCTTCGCCTTAGGTCCATCTGACAAATGTGTCTTAGGATTCTTATAATCATACTCGTCTATTCTACCATATTCATCCATATAATCATATGCCGGAAGAAATGAAGCGTGAAGAACATAACCCTCATCTGTAGTGATGGTATAAACTGAGGAAGGATTCATATCACATTTCTTAACGAAATCCTTGCTCATCTCATTGTTCCACGCATCCTCCATTGATGTCTTCTTCGGATGGGTTGTTACGGCTGCCGTATACACGCCAAAGCCTAGTATAAAAACTACTATTACCCCACAAATAATTAACGCTATCCACATATCTGTCTCCTTCTTGTGTAAACAAATCCCAGAGAATTCATACTCAGTAATTCTCTAATTATGTCACCTTATATATTGTATATCCTTCAACTGTATCAATCTTAAGCAGGTTGTATGCATCAAGATTCTTATCGCTAAGTATGAAGTTAACCCCCAGCTTAGATAAGTCACTTCGATTAACATTGATAATGACCATATCAGGCGGGTCCCTCTCAACCAGTTCAAATGATGTATTATCATTTGTCACATTCATTAGAATGTGGGCATATCTATTGTAAATGTCATTATGAGCGCCACCTTCATCAATCTTCTCCCACAGCTCAAGGTTAGGATAGGTGTTGGTGGAATTAATTGTTCTAGCTCCCACCATAATTGGCACGTTGTTAATGACATAATTATCACTTACCACCATCCATATAGCATTAGGATTAGCGTGAACTAAGGCTCCTACTGAATCAACCATTTTGTTATCATAGACTGCCTTGGCGTCCCTTTGTAATGGATTGACACATAGTCCGCTCATGGCAATTACACATATAATTACAATGGCAATCTTCTCTATGCGAGATGCACTAATAACCTTGCTACTCTTATTATCTTCCCCTAGGAATCTAATAATTAACAGTATATCTATAAAGCCAACTATCTCCATAATCCTCATTGATAGGGAGTGGCTAAGCAAAGTAATCTTAGCAATTATCTCAGGAAATCCTACTAAACAAAATGTAAGCAGAATTCCTTCAACAACTATTAATAGTATATATAACAGGTCAGCCTTCCTCTTCTTAATCATGCTATATATAGCACATATTATTCCAAGCGGGAACAGTGAGAAGAACACTGCCGAGTCGCACACATTACTGTCTACTGGTACTAAATTAACATCATCTATTGGTGTGAAGATACTAGCTATATAGAAGAACAAATCCTTAATGGATGATTCTCCACCTGTATCAACTCTTGCACCTGGATAGACAGTTCCCATTGCCGCCTTAAAGGTGTCCAAAGAATGGTACACCACTAATGCACCCACAATTGCGAACACCACTACACTTGCTATAAGAAGCAGTACATCTAATTTCTTAAATAGCTTGCGAGAATCAACAATTACATATATTGCCAGCACTCCGAATATATAAGCCAATGGAATCTGCTGCGCCGGATAATATGCTAAGAGATATCCCATTGCACTGTAAGCAATTCCTAAAGCAATTACAACCTTAAGCCATGTCTTATCAACTCTTACAAGATAGTATATTAGTACTAATGCAAGCTGTCCGAATATGAACATTTCCAATAGTCCATTGGTGCTATACCACCACTGAATAGTCTGGGAAAATGTTATTAATACGCCATATGCGCAGGCTAGCACCTTCTTCTTATTAGTCAGAAGCTTGCCGAATTCGTAGGACACAAGGAACAATACAACTGTTCTTGAGGCCCAGTAGAATGCAAGCCCCATCGTGTTGCCAAGCAACATATAGCCCCATAAAAACGGGCGAAACAGTGTTGCTAACGAAAAACTAGGAGCGGCATATAATGTAGTTACATCTGTTGCCGTTCCCCTGATAATATCAGATACAGACTTGAAATCATTATAATCCTGTGAGAAATTCATAGGGGTCAAGACAGCGAATTCATCTCCTCGAATCCTACGAGGAACGCCGAATAGTGTACCGCTACTCATAAGCTCCGATGTGGTTGTATGAGCCTTGCCGAAGAACACATCATACATGCCAATTGAGGAGCCGCTTAGCTCAAACAATGTGCATCCTACTATAATCAGTGCTCCTATGACAAATCTGAATCTATCAATATAAATAAATATATGCTTAAACTTCTCGAACAGGAGAAATACAATTAGCGCCGCTGCGAAGAATAACAGTAGCTTAACTAACAGCTTTCCTCCAACATCACCAGCCAGCAGGCCTACTCGCTGGTTAGTAAGAAATTGATGACGCATTTCCAATATCAAGTCAAAATATACAGCTATAAATGCGGAAAGAAATATATATATTCCATATCTTCCCAGTATATTCTTAACCTTCATCAATCAACTCCATCTAACTAATTATTTGCCAATCTTGCTCTTGAACTTGTCTGCAATCTCCACAAGCTTCATCTCGAAGTCCTGTCTGTTCTTCCATGTAATCGTATGAAGAATCATACCCGAGAAGAAGGATACAATTCCGATTAGAATTGAGATACAGCTTACAATCAATGTCGGAATCTTAGGCACAAGTCCAGTCTTAACGAACTCTACAATTATAGGAATCATGAAGCCTACTCCGAGGGCAATAAAAAATAGTGCCAGCAGTCCGAAGAAGAACATTGGCTTGTATGTTCTAAGCAGCTTAATTATTGTAAATATTACTTTAAATCCATCTGAATATGTATTGAGCTTAGACTCACTTCCTTCTGGTCTGTCTCTGTATTCTATAACAACATTTTCCAGATACATATTCTTGTCAACTGCGTGAATTGACATCTCAGTCTCAATCTCGAAGCCCTGTGACAATACCGGGAAGGACTTAACGAACTGATATGAGAATGCTCTGTATCCTGTCATAATATCCTTGATGTTAGAGTGGAACAATGTGTTAATTGACCATCTTACAATGGAATTACCGAAGTTGTGGAACGGTCTCTTGTTCTCTTGAAAATATGTAGAAGAAAGTCTGTCTCCTACAACCATATCCACATTCCTATTAAGGACGGCGTCAGCCATCTCGCGAGCATTGTCAGCTGGATATGTGTCATCACCATCCGTCATAAGGTAGCATTTTGCATCGATATCGCGAAACATTCTTCGAATAACATTTCCCTTACCCTGCTGGTACTCGTGGCGAACTACAGCCCCAGCCTTGGCTGCAATCTCTGCAGTATTATCGCTGGAATTGTTATCGTATACATATATTACAGCTTCTGGAAGTACGTTCTTGAAATCCTTAACAACCTTCTCTATTGTCTGTGCCTCGTTATAGCAAGGAATTAGAACTGCGATTTCATCCATTATTCTTCTCCTTTATCTCCTCTTTCTTGTCCTCATCATCTTCAAGCATTACGCCTTCGCCACTTGGTGTGCCGGCGGCAATCATATCATCTATCCTCTTATTGAGTATTCCAACCTCCTGGGTGAGCCGCTTGACTCGTCTTGTGAGATTGGATATTACAATTGTCTGGGAAAATATTATCATTAGCACGAATAGGAAGCCCACGAAGAAAAGCATATTAATCGGAAGCTCGATTCCTAACAGCTTCGATAAGCCCTGGAGCCAGTCCTTGTTGGCGGCAAATATAATTACCAGAACGCCAACTAAAAACCATACTAGGGCATACTTAAGCTCAAGTCGTCTGACTCGCACCAGGTTACCTATATACAGGATTCCCAATCCTGCCAATATTATAATTATAACTTGAATTTCTGTTGTCATACTTTTTACCTTATTACTGAAGATGATTTCACAAAAGTCTGCCCGCTCATACAGAAAATCGCTTGCCAGACTTTTGCTGAAATCATCTGCTTTACTACGCTGAAATGGCTGCCATCACACATGCCAAGGATACTTTTATCATATAGTAAATGGAGCGTTTAGGTGAGATGGATGAGGTTCCAGCCTGCCTCTCTTTCATTACTACAGGTATCTCCTCTACGCTCCAGCCCCTCTTAACAATAGTGACTGCCGTCTCTGGCTCCGGATAATCCTTAGGATACTCCTCTGCAAAATACTCTATAATATCTCTTCCAACCATTCTCATACCAGAGGTTGGATCAGTTATCCTCTTGCCTGTTAATATCTTGATTAATACAGTAAAATACTTGATGCCAAATCGTCTTAATCCAGAGGACTGAAAGCCCTGCTTCTCAATATATCTTGAGCCAATTAACATTCCTGTTCCATGCTCTTCCATATATCTTGCCATGGTACCAAGAAATGCTGCGTCATGCTGACCATCTCCATCAACCTGAATGGCATATTTATAGCCATATCTCTTGGCATAGAGATAGCCTGTCTGAACAGCCGCTCCAATACCACTATTAATTGGCAGGTTAACCACGTTGAAGCCATGCTCTAAGCACAGCTTGTAGGTGTCATCCCTTGAGCAGTCGTTGATTACAACGTAATCAAATTCAGGCGCATTTTCTATTATATCATTCACTGTATTAACAATACAACCGGCCTCGTTAAAGGCCGGTATTATAACTAATTTATCTTTCATAGATTATACAGCTATTCTCCCCTCACTCATTCCACTTGTAATGTAATGGATATAATAATCCCTAAGATTCCAACCAAATGCATTTCTTAAGTCCTCATAATTACTAGCATAAGTCCATAAGTCGAAGTTCGCGCTGGCTCTTCTTCCTTCATTCATTCCATCACTTAAGAAATGTCCAAATACTGCCATATCATCATTGCCTAAGGCAGCCACCACATCAGGATTATGCTCTATGTAATAATAATAGTCATATACAGGCGAGAAATCCGTACCCATGAAGGAATGCTCAGGCTCTACGTAGTGGTCGATATAGCTCGCATCTCTTCCCTCACTCTTGCCAGAGAACTGATAGTGGAAGTAATAATTACGCAAATCATGTCCAAATGCTCTTCTTAGATCAAGATACCTGTTCTTATATCCCTCAAGGCTAAATTCTCCTTTACCCTGACGACCTTCATACATTCCGTAATTAACAAAATGATACAGCATTCCAATATCATCATCTCCATATGCCGCCTTAACATCTGGATAGTGCTGCGTATAATAGTTATAATCATACACATTAGCAAAATCAATACCATACAAAGCAGTAACCTTGTCAGTAGAGCCATTAGGAACCCATCCTTGACGGTTATCCTCCTTGCAGCCATAGAATACAAAATGTCTTGTATAATTGCCAATTGTATAACCATAGACATTACGAAGGTCAACATAATTATTCTTATATACGTAAGGATTAAAGTACTCCTTCGCCTGACGCCCCTCATCAATACCATAATTAACATAGTGGGCAATCAATGCATATCCATCGTTGGCAAATGCATTTCTCATATCAGCATAGTTCTCAAGATAATAATTAGGATCATAAACCATGTTGTATTCAACACCATTATACATAGTTGTAAATCCGTTAAATGTACCTAGTTTATCCATATACTGATGACGAATCTTATATCCGTAATCAGCTCCAGATGCCCATCTGCCCCCTAAGTCCTCAACGTAAGGCGCACAGCCCCTCGTCACATAGTTGAATCTAGGGTCAACGCACCAGTTATTAAGGCTGTCATGGCTTGCATAAGCCTTAAGATGCTGTACCTGGGCTCTAACACCAGTCCTTACATCAGGGAACCAGTTGAACTCACCAGGGTTAGAATCAACCGCTCCAATTCCTGCAAAGTTATAGGCAGCAATATCAACAGCTCCACCGAATCTTAAGAAGCCTGTCTCATTCATCGCCTGACAAAATGCTACCTCAACACGAACATTCTCCGCAGCACACTCTTCAATATAAATTCTACAGAAATCATCAAGAGTTGGTGCGTCAGAACCCGCATCTCTATAGAAGCTAGGGTATCTTGCGTTGTTATTATAATAGTTCATTAACTGTCCGATGCTTACGTTAGACGGTCCCATTATTGGATATTTGTCTTCCGCAGCCACCTTACTCATTGGCATCATAATTCCAGCAGCCAATGCTGTGCATAAGACAAATACTATTATTGCTACCGATATTATCTTCTTACTTATTATCTTACTAATCTTCATTCTTAATGTCCTCTATTATTATACTGCCACTCTTCCTTCTGCCTTGCCAAATTCTATGTAATGCATATAATACTTGGCAAGATTCCAGCCAAAGGCATTGCGAAGATCCTCATAATTACGAACGTATGTCCATAAGTCGAAATCAGCGCTTGCTCTTCTTCCCTCATTCATTCCATGGGTAAGAAAGTGTCCAAATGTAGCCATATCATCATATCCAAATGCTGCCGCAACATCAGGATTATTCTGCTGATAGAAATCGTAATTATATACGGGTGAAAAATCTGTTCCCATAAAAACGTACTCTGGATCAATTACCTCTGGACAAAAGCTTGCATCTCTACCCTCCGCTTTACCACATAACTCATAATGGAAAGCATAATCTAACAGATTAGATCCATAGGCTCTTCTTAAATCAAGATATCTATTCTTATAACCAATTATATTGAATTCATTAATAGCCTGTCTTCCTTCGTATATACCATAATTAGCGAAATGCTCAAGAGTAGATATATCATCCTCTCCAAAAGCCCCCTTAATATCACCGTAATTAGTCGTGTAGAAATCGTAATCATACACCTGACCAAAATCATAAGTATGATGACCTTACCTACTCGACGATCATCATAGCCTAATGCCTCTCTTCCTTCCAACCATCCAGTGGACTCATAATGCATATAATAGCTTCTTAATTCCTTACCGAAATCATTACGAAGGTCTACGTATCTATTCTTATATGATTGAACACTGAAGGAATCACTTGACTTACGTCCTTCACTCATACCATTTTGGCTAAAATGTCTTGCATAGGCTCTAAAGTCCCATCCGAATGCACTGACAAGGTCAGGATTGTTGCCTAAATATTCAGACATATTGAAAACAGGCGAACCATCTCTATCCTCTGCTATTCCATGCTCTATCCAGTGATTGAAGCATTGCTGGTCATTTAATTCCCACAAATCTTCGTTGAAAAACCTATATATATTAGCATCAAAAGCGCCTTCATACTGAGACAAATCCTCTTGTCCAAGCTTGAAATACTCTGCGATACCTCTAGCATCAGCCTCTCCAAGCTGTCTTAGGAAATTCTCATCACATAATCTGTTATAATCTCCATCTATAAAGGCATGTTCGACAATTATTCCGGCAAAGCCTCTTGCCTTAGCATTACGTATTATAGAATAATAATCAGAACCATCTCCATCTGTAGAGTTCCTAATTTTGACACCACGCTCAGCCATGCCAAGAGCGACGATATTATTATATATACAATATGATAATCCTCTTCCTATATCACTTACTGTAGGATTGAAATTAGCATTAGGATAGTAAACCTCAACACCATTTCCACCACCTGAATTCATATGAATACTTACAATAGCATTTGCTCCTACCCTCTGAGCAAAATTAACTCTGTTAATTAAATCTTCTCCAACAGGGTAGCCTGGTGCTGTATCATCATATCTTGTCATATATACAGTAACATTACCATATTGTTCAAGAACATTTTTACAATATGTTGCAACACTTAAGTTAAGGTCCTTCTCAAGAAGTCCGCCATAGGTTGCACCAGAGTCATATCCACCGTGACCTGGGTCAAGTACAATAACAGTGTTGCCAGCCCCAGTATTAATCACATCATTAGAAGCTGCTGTCAAGCCAGAGTCTGACAGTAATCTCTCATCACCTGCAGTCTCATAAGAAGCCTTGGTATTAACTACACCGTTACTCTCAACACTAAGTGTACCATTAGCCTTCTCTAACGCTTCTGATACAGTAGATGCAGTAGCGTTCTTGCCATCCTCTGTAGTAACATCAAAGCTCACATCAGCTATGCTACCATCCATATCTTCGTTACCACTTTCAACAGCAATGACATCATCAGGATTAGAATTATAATCAACTCCTACACCCCATGACACATTAAGGTCTGCATCAGACAGAGCAATATTATTCTTCTCATTATCAATCACATATTCAAGTCCAACTAACTGATATACACCCTCAGCCTTGCCTTCGTAGAATATGTCAAATGATAATGCCTCAGCCGACTTATCATTACATTTTACCTGATATATATCACCTGTATAGGTGTTCTTGTAAGTTAAGACTCCCTCTACGAGCTTCTTATTACCATTACCAATTCCAACAACTACCTGCTGGGTATCTGTAAGCTGCTGCTTAGATGATGCAATGGCAATATAGTTAATCAGATTATCTGATAGCTTCTCATTAGCTTCTGCCACAATTTCTTCCGTCTTATTAGTTGTACTAAATATTGGTTCAGCTGCCGTAACAGGAAGCGCCATCCCAACAACCATAACTACAGCCATTACTGCTGATATTACTCTCCCCTTCAGCTTCTTGTTCATCAAATGTCTCCTTGTATAACTTCTTTTTTCTAGTTTATAACGTCATAATAAGCCTGTTTTCACAGACTACGTCTAAATATTGTACCACAAATTAGTCCAAAACACCACATATAGATTCAATATTCGTAGCTTCTTTATAAAAAGACCTATTAGTTTTCATATCGGTTAGAACCACGTACATATTAACAATATCCTTAGGATTATATGGTATTTCCCCACTAAATCCAGAAAGGAAAGCATTGTCTGTAATAATGGCTCTGGCAACATCATGCCTTATATACCTTGTTGTATCGTATAGGATAACCCTGTCATCATCAGCACTATCCTTGGTTCTAATTCCTATCTCAACCCTGTAATCTATGCTGGATGTTCCGTTAAGATGAGCCCATCCATGGAATCTTATTAAGTCTGTGAAAGCACCATAGCCTGTGGATACCAGTCTCTCATATGAGCCGTTATCAATGCTGTTCATCAAATCCTCTCTGTATTCCATATCACTTAAGGCTGCGCTTCTAGAATAATATGAATATGTAATATCTTCTATGCCGTCATGTGTAATCTTCTTGTCACTCCATGTATAGTCAATAGTTCCGTCTTCGTACTCCTGAAGAATTCCTATCTCATAATCGAATACGCTTAGAGCAAGTATCTTCCTGTCAATACAACATCTAAAGCCTTCTGTAAGGTTAGGGTTGTTAAATTGTAGTGATAAATCCTCTCTTGTAAGCTTATATACCTTAAGCTTATATACCTGACCTGCAATATTACGAAGAAGAATATACCTGTCTGCTTTCAAATCCTTCATTGGATCATCTGTAAATGACCATCCTCTAAGCATGATTACATCACCCTTGATGTTATCATCTATAAGGAAGCTCATGTCGGATGATTCTTCCCTTGGATAGATGTCATCAACTATTGTCATATCATAGTTATGTAGTCCAACGCCTACCATATTAACTTCATAATCAATCCTGTCTACGCCATAATTAGGATTGTGGAATGGATCCTTGCCAAATAGGTCCTCGTGTTCTGTATAGAGAATATCTCTCTCAGTCTTAAGTCTTAGCTTCTTCTCGTAGCTAATATCATCATTTCCTCTGCTATAGGATTCATGATGATATAGCACACTATCAGGACGAACACTGTTATAATATCCTGCCTTGTATAGCTTAAAGCAGAAGTCAACATCGTTATATGCTACTGTTAGTTCTTCATTAAGACCGCCCACCTGGGTGTACTTATATTTGGACACCATTAAGCAGGCTGCTGTTACAGCAAGCCAGTTATAAATCAGGCGATTCCTGCCAAATGACAGCACTGAATTATCAGGATATCTCATATACATATGAGATGGTCCTATTGGAAGATTGGCAATACCGATATGCTGAATTGCTACACTGTTAGGGTATAACAGCTTGGCGCCAACAGCTCCTGCATGTGGCTGCATAGCCTGACCAAGCATCCTGCTTAACCAATCCTTACTTATAACCTCAACATCGTCATTAAGAAGGAGTACATACTCGCCCTTAGCAGCTTCTACGCCTATATTACACATTTTAGAGAAGTTGAAATCCATCCTCTCGTATATGTATGTAGCGCCTGCATCTTCTAGGTACTCAGATATACATAATCTGTTCCTGTCGTCACTTCCATTATCTACTACAATAATCTCGTAGTTATCATAATCAGTGTATTTCTTAATTGAATCGATACACTGTCTTAAAATGTCAGGATTATCCTTAGATGGAATAATGATGCTAACAAGTGGGTTACCAGTGGTTCCATAATTAATTAGGAACTGTCCCACATCCTCCTTATACTCAACGCTGGCATCTATTCCGTTACGCTTAATGTAGTCCTCCTTAAGCTTTCTCATGGCTTCAATTGCATAAGGCTTGGCATTCATAGAGCTTGCAATGGACTCTGGTCTTGCACGCCAATGATACAGGACATAAGGCACATGACCTACTCTCTTATTGTCAGACTTCTCCATGAATCTAAGGGTAAAGTCATAATCCTGGGCACCGTTATATTCTGTTCTAAGACCACCTATATCGCACACAATCTGTCTTCTGTATATTGCAAGATGATTAGTATACATTACAGACAGAATCGTATCAGGGGACCAGTCAGGCTTGAAGAATGGATTATATACATCTCTTCCATGCTCTGTCACCTTGTCCTCATCACTATATACGAAGTCAGTGTCAGGATGTTCATTCAGGTAATACACCATCTCAGCTAATGTGCGTTCTTCAATATAATCATCACAATCCATAAAGGCAATAAACTCTCCAGATGAAGCGAATATTCCATCATTAGTTGCCTTGGAGATGTGACCATTTTCCTTCCTGTAGATAACATTAATCTTAGGATTGTCCTCATAGCCTCTAAGGACATCACGAACATCTTCCCAGCTGGAATTATCGTCAACCAAGAATAGCTCCCAGTTAGGATAGGTCTGACCTACAATGGAATCAATACACTCTCTAAGCTGATACTCTTCAACATTATATACAGGAACAACCACTGATATAAGTGGCTCGTAATCCTGCTTAATATAAGGCTTGGTTACGCTGTAGTGCTTCTTATACCATTTCGTATATGAATTATCCTCATAGTCAGCCTTCTTAGCATCCTCACTATATAGCTTCTCCTCCTCAGATAATTCCTTCTCATCGGTCGCATCATCATCTACCAGATAGTCCTCCAGCTTCCATCCGTTGTGATAACACATCAGCTTCTTAAGACCAACATCAAGGTCGTCTCTCTTGAAGAAACCAGGAATCCATATCATCTCAAGAAGAATTCCCTTATCATATTGCTCACGGGTAAGGGATGCAATCTTAATATCTATTCCTTCTCTCTTTGCAAATGCGTCATCATAAGGCAAATCACCTACCATAATTGCCTCTTCATTAGTAGGATGTTCTATGAATCTAAGAAGCTCTACTATTGAATCGTCTCTGCCAACCTGAATATTGTATTTATTAACGAAGTCGTAGGCCACATCCATAAAGGCTTCAATTCCTTCTAACATCTTAGCCTTGAACTTATCCTCACTGTCAGACTCATCGAATACAACATTGCCGTCCATATAATTGTACACGCTATGCTCTGGAGAACTGAAGAAAAGCTCTAACAGTATAATGCTGTCGCTGACTCTCTCCTGTATGTCCAGATTGTTATCATAATCGAATAGATACGCCTTGAAATCCTTGTTCTCAAGCTGCACACGGCTCTTGGCTGTATTAATAATTCCAGTATAGAGATACCTGTTATTGTACATATAACCCGTAGCGTCTAGGAACTTGTCCATAAAGTGCTGAGACGAACCATTCCATCCACAGTCGAATACAACACTGTCTCCATCATAGAAGCCTATTTCTTCAAAATATTTCTTAGCAGATTCTCTCTCCTTAGCACATCTTGCTAAGAATTCCTCTTCATGATACAGATATATCTCCTTGAACCTGCCTGTTGCAATATCATCATAGAGAATTGGAGCATCCAAGCTAGAGTATCCCATCTTGTCAATACAGTCACTGTATAAGTCAGTCATCTCAATAATGTCTAAAGCATCTCTTATTGTCTGACCATGCTGAAATGGAGGCAATACTCTAAGTGCATCATCATCTAGCTGGGTAATATGAGCAAGCATCA
Organism: uncultured Lachnospiraceae bacterium; assembly: GCA_900316395.1. Taxonomy (GTDB): domain Bacteria; phylum Bacillota; class Clostridia; order Lachnospirales; family Lachnospiraceae; genus RUG191. Next base: position 81,858 of record ONCT01000027.1, read on the forward strand.
ATGCACGCCTTGATGTATACAGATATTCCACAGGAAGATTAGTGAACTTCTTGAAGAGATGATATAGATTATATCCATCACGAGCAAGGAAATATATCTTGTTATATTGCTTATTCTCAAGTTCCTTCATGAACCACTGCATTAGTCCAAGATAAAGTGGGCCACCTACTCTCGCACCGAATCGATTCCAGAATGAAGGGGCCTCTTTATATACAATGTTAGCCGCACCATATCCTACACAGACATTATGCGGCGTCTTATCCTCTATCGCAATATTACTCTTATAATGATAGGCATTAATTCCATATCTTGATGCAATCTCATAGTCAGAAGACTCGTTGTCTCCAATATGCATAAGATTAGGCCCTGCTATCTTCTCAGTAGCAAGAACATGCTCGTATAAATCACCTACCCATTTTGTCTTATGAACATTAGCAGAATCATATATGGCAGCGAACTTATAGCCATTATCTTCAAGGACTTCCTTCAGGAAATCATCTTCAAGATACATATCACTAACAGCTATAACCTTCTTGCCCTGACTTACGGCATAGTCATATACCTTCTTAATCTCAGGGTTAAGTTTCAGAGCATCTCTTTCCATCTGAAGCTCTGTATTTCTAACCTCGTCCCAGTCAATTCCAAGCTCATCGTAAGGAGTGGACTCTAGGGACTTAATATAATCATATATCTGGTCAAATGTAGGATGAGGCCAGCCTAATTCATTCTCTGCCTTAGTACTTGCTTCAATCTGCATCTGAACTCTGAAGGCTTCATAATCCTTCATTCCAAAGTATTCACCCAGACACGAAAAAATAGCTTCTGGCGTGTTAACTACTCTAAGTAATAAAGTATCAAAAACATCAAAAGAAACTATCTCTGCTGAGTCAATCATTCTTATTAAAGATTTATCATTTAAAGAATCTCTTAAGACCATGCTTATTCGCCTCTCTTTGTCTCTTAGCTTCCATCTGTCTTATATCATCTCTGTATTTATCTAATTCTAGCTGAGTTAATACATATTCATTCCTAAGGTTACTAAATTCAGCCTCATTTCTCTTTGCCATTTCAACGTAATGCTCATGCTCAGTACTAAGCTCTCCTATTCTGTTCATGGCCTTATCATATTCTCCTGAGACAACCTTGAGTCTGTTCTTCGCCTCTAACAGTTCAATAAGAGGAATGAATCTTATATCACTTTCATAAATATAGTCTTCAATAGTTTGCTTTCCCTTAGTTATATATGTCTGGAAATTCTTCTCCATTCTCTTATAGATTTTCTCTTGCTCTTCAGTAATTCCTGCCCACTTAAGAGCCTTGTTGAATTTCATTACATAGCTAATCTTAGAGCTGTTATATAGATATACAAGCGTTCTGTATAATACATATTCTCTTGGAATAGGAAAGTCAAATGTCCATTCGTAATCGATTAACTGCCATGTTCCATCAGACGCTACAATAATATTCTCAAGAATCATATCTATATCTGTAACATCTGAAGACATAAGGTTCATATCATCTAATGCATCAAAGCTTCCGAATACCTCTTCGAATTCTCTTGTAGAAGTAAATGCCTTATCCTCTGATGTAGAATAATATATTCTGTCTCTGTAGTCATCTAAGGTCTTCATTACAGCTTCCTTGTCTCCCTCTTCAATCACTTCCTCGAAGATTTTGAAATAGGACTTGCCTTCTACAAATTCATTAGTAAGTACTCGTCCATTAAGAGCACTGCCTGATATCCTAATCTTGTCACCGAACCGATTAGACAGCTTTTTAGACATATTAACCATGTGCTCTAGGTGCTTAACTCCTTCATCACATAAAGCCACCTTGTTAATAATCTCTCCACCATTATCTGATAGTAATCTGTCAGTTCTAATGGCAAAATTCTTATCTCTATCTGTTGAATACTTTGTATATATCAGTTTATCCAAAATACAACCCTCTTACTATACTATGCTAATCAGATATGAATTAGAAAACTCAGGGAATAACCCTGCCTTAATAACGCTGTCAAATGCTCTTCTCTCATCGAAGATAACAAGTCGCTCTCTATCAACATTTCTTATATTCCTAAAAAGCTCCCCTTCCTTAGGAAGACACTTATCAGAATAAATAATCGTAGGATATTTATAATCAGGATAAGGATAATAGAATTCATATGTGACATCTTCAAGTCCAGCCAATACTTCCTCTAATTCCTTCTTAGACAGGGGCTTAATATCCCCTTCCCAGGTGCTATAGTCCTCTATGCCAACGAAGACGCCGCCCTTCTGCTCCTCCTGACAACCAGCCCAGTATTTCATACCAAGCTTATTCTCAAGGGCAAGAAACAACCTTCCATTGTCACCCTTAAGGGATAATAGCCTGCTTAGCAGTTCATTAATGGAAATGTTATTATCAAGACAGAAGCCATAGGCATCATACATAAGTATCAAGTCATATGTCTTAGATTCATCAATAAGATTATTTACAGCCTTAAGGTCTCCTGCCACTCTAAGATGACATCTATCTTCCATCAATTCATCAATGGCACTGTCCCCACCATTAATAAGAAGCATATTATCATCTAACTTAACTGGATACCACTCTATAAGACTCTGCCTAATCAACTTAAAATCATCAATCATATTAGTTAGCCTTCTCAATCTTAACAGTTGAATTCATATCATAGAAGCCAACCGTATTCTTATCAGATACAACCGTTATATTAATCAAATCATACAGCCTGTGATATGCCACAAGCTCACCATTATCATCATATCCCGTACAGCTAATTGACAGAAGATATTCTCCACCCTGCAGATTCATCTTCTGTGTGAAGCTTGCCACGTACTCTTCTCCTGCCTTGGCAAGATCTATGTACTCTTTTTCGTACATGGTATTAGTACCGGTAATGTCCACACCCTTAACATTTCTGAAGGTATATGTGAAGATAGGATTCTTAATGTCCTCGTTAAAATGTACCTTGGACTTAATGGTGAAATATTCATTCTTCACAATGGAATTAGTAAGGAGACCATCGTTATCTACAATTGCAAAATCAACTATCTCTGCCTTCTTACTTCCATACTCATTAATATCTGGGTTAATTGCGAAATTATTCTTCCAAGGAATGCCACTATTATCTGATATAGAGACATTCTTATTAATCATCTCATTAGCCTTAGATGACTTACCCTTCTTCTTACCCGAGTCATCTAAATCATTATTATGAGATGCAGCTAATGCGTCCTCAACAGCAGTACCTGTCATTAGTTTCTTATATATGTTAATCATGTCCTTAGGAGTTCCCTCGGACAGCTTCTTACCATGATCTAACAGCACTACTCTGTCACAATACTTAGATATTGAGCCTAAGTCATGACTTACGAATAGAATTGTCTTGCCCTGCTTCTTAAAGTCCTCGAACTTCTTATAACATTTGTTCTGGAAGAATACGTCACCTACTGACAACGCTTCATCTACAATAAGAATCTCTGGGTCAATATTAATTGCAACGGCAAATGCAAGTCGCACGAACATACCTGAAGAATAAGTCTTAACTGGCTGATATACGAAGTCTCCTATGTCAGCAAAGCTTAGAATATTATCCATCTTGGCATCTATTTCTTCACGGGAATAACCAATCATTGTTCCGTTAAGATATACATTTTCAATACCAGTATATTCCATGTTGAAGCCAGCTCCAAGCTCAAGCAGAGCCGAGATTCTTCCATTAATATCAACATCACCACTTGTGGCATTAAGTACGCCAGTAATTATCTTAAGGATTGTTGATTTTCCAGCACCGTTAGTTCCAATGATACCTACTGTCTCGCCCCTCTTAACATCGAAGGACAATCCATGAAGTGCATAGTGTTCTCTGTATCTTGGCTCCTTGGACAGGCCGAATGCATCCATAATTCTGTCTTTGTTGCGATTATATAATTTATACATCTTGCTCACGTCGCGGACGCGAATTGCATAATCTGACATATTGTTACTCCTTAATTAAAGAACATCTGCAAAATGTTGCTGTAGCTTTCTAAATATAGCCATTCCACCTACAACAAGAATTGTAGTCAGAATCCAAAAGTATGCTGTCATACCAGGTCTCTCCCAGAACCACATATTGTTGTAGAGTGCGTCACGATATCCATTAACAATGTAGTACATTGGATTCAATTTCAGGATTGTCATAGCCCATCCTGGAATTCTGTTAGCCATTGCATCCATATTCCACATAATAGGTGTCATCCACATTCCAATCTGTAATAACACATTTACGATCTGAGACAAGTCTCTGAAGAATACCATAATTGCAGAAAATGCATATATTAATCCGAGACTCAGCATGAACATACAGAAGGAATAATATATGAGCTGCAACGTGTATAGCGTTGGGAAATATGAATAAATACTATATAACACAATTGTAAATATCACGAAGAAGCCATGTACGAACATGCTGGACAATGCCTTAACAACAGGCAGGGTGCTTATCTTGAATACAACCTTCTTAACAAGGTAGTTGTACTCAATAAGGGCAAGTGTTCCGCTGGCTAGTACTTCTGAGAAGTAGAACCATGGAACAAGACCTGCGATTAACCATAATACGAACGGGATGTCGATTCCTGCCTTAGTGGACTGGGAACCAACATTTAAGGCCTTCTCGAATACGAACCAATATACAAGTACTGTAATAATTGGTTGGACAAATGCCCACACAGTACCCAAGTACGAGCCTGCGAACTTCTGCTTGAAATCGTTCTTCGCTAAGTTGCCAATAAGCTTTCTATTGGCGAAGACATCCTTAGGAATTATCATTATGCTATCGAGCTTAAGCCAGATAACAACAAGTAATACATCTATTATGAGACAGATAAGAATCTTAAGAATCAGATTACGAGTATGTCGCGCCTCTGTTACAACTTCCTTAGTCTTATCAGTATCTATCTTCCATGAATAATATTTCTCAGCGTCATTGAAATTCTCGTTAGTTACAGGGTATTTCTCAATAACATCATCCTTGTATGCTAGGTACACTTCCTTATATGCTATATCATCTGTAACCACATTCATTGGATTGATTCGAACGCTTGATGCATCTCCAGGCAGTGCTATCTCATAATCATTCATGCCCTTATCTGAGGCAACCTCTAGGTTAAGCATATGATTAGTTGAGAACTTCTCATTCTCATAGTTTTTCTGCTTATAATACACCTGAATCTTAGTATCATTCTTAGCATCAGCAACAACATGGAATGAAACTGTTATATCCTGTATATTCTCTTGATGTAGTATAGCCAGAATATTAGTACATGCCATTATAACTAAGAATAACAATCCGACTATTACTTTCTTCTTCTTACTCATTACTTAATTATCTCCTACACACACGAGCCTTAGTGCCTTGCATATTATACAACACAATTTCATAATCAATATATAAGAATTAACATCACAAGTTACATTGATTATGGACATTTATCACAAATACTAACTCTGTCTTATGGCGAAATCCGCTCTGTCAAGGGCAAGATTCACATTATAGTATGGGTCACCATCTCTTAGTATATCAGCCCATCTCTCCTGAAACATTCTAATCTCATCAGCAAATCGCTGCTTCTTCTCAGGTGTATCCTCTGCGCCTCTGGACTTGGATTCATAGTGGGTAAGGGCTGCGAAGGAATTATATACAACCTTCTTATCAAGCTCTCTAACCCTTAGACAGTAGTCAATATCGTTAAATGCAACCTTGAATTCTTCATCAAAGCCACCAACCTTGTCGAAGATTTCCTTCTTGGTCAGAAGACATGCTGCTGTAACAGCGCTGTAATCCTGAGTCAGCATTGCCCTGCCAAATGCTTTACATTCATCAGGGTGAAGTCCTACGAAAGCATGACCTGCAATCTCACCAAATCCTATTACAACACCAGCGTGCTGAATTATGCCATCAGGGTATAATAGCTGCGCCCCAACAATTCCAACATCCTCTCGCTGACAAAAGCCTAGCATTCTGTCAAGCCAGTCATTATTAATGGCCTCAATATCATTATTAAGGAATAAGAGATATTCGCCCTTGGCTTCCTTAACACCGAAGTTATTAATCTTAGAGAAATTAAATTCTGCCGGCCATCTTATAACCTTCGCCTTAGGACATACATTAGTAATATTCTTATAATACTCCTCTGTCTCAGGCTCAGTAGAATTATTCTCAACAACGATAACTTCGTAATTGTCATAGGTATTACGAACAATTGACTTAAGGCACATATCAAGGTCTCTTGTATGGTCCTTGTTAGGAATGATGATTGATACAAGAGGCTTACCCTGAACAATATGCCTTGCATGGTATTGGCCGAACTGCAAGCCGTCCTCCATCTCAACCTCAATACCCTTATTGTCAAAATATTTCTTAACAGCCTTCTTACCATTCTTGAAAGCATACAGCTTACTTTCTGGGTTCTCGGCTGTGGAATTCTTGTGCATTCTCCAATGATAGAGAATCTTAGGTATGTGATATACCTTGTCAACTTCACTTACACATTTAAGAATGAAGTCATGGTCCTGAGCTCCGTCGAATCTTGAATCGAAGCCACCCACCTTGTCTGCAATCTCCTTCTTAACGCAGAACAAGTGACATATATAGTTGTTAGAGCAAAGCAAATCAATATTGAAATCTGACTTAAAATAAGGCTCATATCTGTCGTTGCCCTTAATGTCAATCTTATCCTCGTCAGAATATATAACTTCGGCGCCATGCTTATCAATCTGAACCATCATCTCATATAGGGCATCAGGTGATAGCATATCGTCGTGATCAACTAAGATTATGTATTCCCCTACTGCCAGCTTAAGAGCTTCATTGGTATTCTCAGCAATTCCGCCGTTGTCAACTAAGTGCTTATATGTAATTCTTCCCTGGTAGCTTCCGTCATCAATATGGCTCATTACATGTTCGCCCACCTTGTTGTTATTACTGCCATCAGCAAGGCATAGCTGCCAGTTAGGATATGTCTGTGCCATAACTGACTTAACAAGCTCATCAAGAAAGTTAAGTGGCGTGTTATATAATGGTACGATGATAGAGAACTTAACACCATTCTCGAATACCTGATTGCGCTGGAATTCTAACTGCTCTTCTGTAACATCATTAAGCTTCATCCAGTTCTCATATCTGCTGTCATTACCACCCATTGTCATCTCGAATAGCTTCTTGAGACCATGGTTAATGAAGGACTTAAGTCCATTGTTGTTATAATAGCGAAGAGCTCTATGCCATCTGTTAGTTGGGTCGAAAGACAACGCCTTGTCAAGGTCTACTATCTCAATACATTCCTTGCCATCTCGGATAATGTGTACCTTCACTTTTTTGCCCGTTCTGGTGAAAGTTGAAAGAAAGCCCAACTTGTCGTTTCTATCAGAAGCAGGGATATTGTCAAGCTCTGGGAACTGTGTCTCTACATCCTTACGAATCACATACTCTGTATTAGCATCAATTCTCTGTCCTGACTCGTCTACTAAGAATACCTCAAGACTCTCGGTATTAACTCCCCATCCACGAATGGCCACATCATTACTGTCACCATTGACATTGACAGAATCCACCTTTACCATCCCAGTTGATAAGGAATTCATAATCTTGTTCACGCTAATATCGAAGCATTTATTAATGACATTGCCATCCTCATCAGTAATGGCAACTGCAACCTTACCTCGTGAATCAATTAGAAGCTTAGGCACATTGATAAAGACCTCAGCCACAGGGTTGTGACCAGGCACATCATACTTATCCCATATAAATCTGTCTTCGCGCACAAGTATATCAACACCCTCGTAGGTGTATTTCTCGTTATCAATAAACAAGACAACGCACTCCCGCGGAGTGCGTACATCTACTTGTACAGCTTCAATAGTGATGAATTTATCACTACAAGCATTTTCTCTTACCTTGTGAAATACAATATTAGCTTTAGACAATTACTTATTCTCCCCTTGCTCTATCTCTTCTACCAATGTGAATTTCTCATCTAATCTTCTCGGAGTACAATCTAGTCTGTCAAGCGTCAAATTAGGGCTATAATATGGGTCTCCTTCTTCTAATTCCTTCTTCCATTTGTCACGGAATCTCTTAATCTCACTCTTGAATCTGTTAATCTTCTCTGGAGCCTCGTCTGTTCCTCTTGATTTGGACTCATAGTGATACATAAGTATATTAGGGTCAAGTATAATCTTCTTGCCCTTATCTCTAATATTAAGACATAAGTCAACATCATTAAGTGCTACTGCAAATTCTTCATCAAGACCGCCAATCTCATTAAAGACATTAGCATCAACCATCATACAGGCTGCTGTTACAGCAGATACCTCCTGCTGCACGATTAGTCTTCCAAAGTAACCTAGGTCCTGTCTTGTTAATCCGTTGAATACATGGCCTGCAAAGCCTGCAATACCAACTACAACTCCGCAGTGCTGAACTGTATCATCTGGATATAGAAGCTTAGCACCAACTGCTCCTATTGACTCATCCTGACAGTAGCCAACCATACGATTAAGCCAGTCAGGGCTAATTACTTCAATATCATTGTTAAGGAGCACATAATATCTTCCGGATGCATGCCTAGCACCGAAGTTATTAATCTTAGAGAAGTTGAATTCATGCTCCCATCTAACTACTTTGACGCAGGATAGTTCTTCACTAATCTTGTCATAGTATTGGAATGTCTCTTCTTCAGTTGAATTATTCTCAACAACAATTATCTCATAATTAGAATATGTTGTCTTATCAACAATACTTCTTATACATTTATCAAGAACATCTACATTATCCTTGCTTGGGATAATTATTGACACAAGCTCTTCTTCCTTAATCTTTCTTGTAGTCTTAAGAATAATAAATATATCTGTAGCCTCTACATCAGCCTCAATACCCACTCGCTTATAATGCTCCTGTAAGGCATGAACACTTGCATCAACTGCATAGCGCTTAGAATCAGCATTTCCGGCAGTAGATTCCATGTGTGAACGCCAGTGATACAGCACCTTAGGAATATGATATATGCGGTCAGACTTCTCACAGCAGCGAAGTATCATATCGAAATCCTGAGCGCCGTCATACTCCTCTCTAAATCCACCAACCTCATCCATAATGGATTTCCTTGCCACGAAGATATGGCATATATAATTCCTGTGACGAAGCATCTCAAGGTTGAAATCAGGCTTGAACTTGAAGTCGCTAAAGAAGGTTCCCTTCTCATCAACAAGGTCTTCATCTGTATATATAATGTCAAGTGTTGGGTCTTCATTTAACGCCTTGACAATCTCGTATAATGCATCTATCTCTAATAGGTCGTCATGGTCTGCAAGCATAACATAATCACCTGTAGCCATCTTAAGAGCCACATTAGTGTTGCCCGCAATTCCAAGGTTTTCCTCTAGCTTCACATATTTGATTCTGTCATCAGGATAATTCTTCTCTATATATTTGCCAAGATAATCATTGTCGCTTCCATCCGCTAAGCACAGCTCGAAGTTAGAATATGTCTGTCCTAATACAGCATCCATTATTGGCTTGAAGAAATCAATCCTTGTATTATACAAAGGAATAGAAATACTAATAAGTGGCTGATATTCGAATACAGTATTCCTCTGCTTCTCATAGTCTGAGGCTGTTGGATTGTTATCCTTGCGCCACTTAGCATACATTTCATCAAGGGTATTGCCAACGCTTCCCCCGTTATTTTTGTTCTTAATATGCCTAATTGTATTCTTAATTGGCGAGTTGCCAAGAAATCCTACGACTTTACCCAAGGAAGTAAGAGAGAAATCAAGCTTCTTAACATCAATTCCCAGATACATATCTTTGGCATTTTCCCCTTTAAAATGTACATATACAACGTCTCCTGGCACATTTTCCCTATCGAATCTAATTAAGAATTCTGCGTTAAAGTCATCATTGACATTAAGGGCATTCCTAACATCAATTCTTGTCTTACGCCATACATTGCCATCAGATATACTCTTCTTGTCAGCGTTGACAAGCTCTACTTCAACAGGGACTTCACTTTCGGCAATGACCCATCCCTTAATTAGGACGTCCCTTTCTTCCCTGTCCACAGACTCGATATAATACTTATAATCAGAATTATCTTCTGTCGCTAATACGAACTTCATTCCTTCCATCTTACACACCCAACAATCCTAGACAAAAAAATGTCTATTAATTTGTAAGGAAACTGCTTAAGAATGCTGATACAAATCCAACGTCAGACACATTCAGTGAACAATTCTCCATAACGTCAGTTCTTACCTGTCTGTTAGCCTTGATTGCAATAGCACCCTTATCACTCTTAAGCACAACTGAGTAGGTACAGCCGCTATCCTTAAGGTCAGTCTTATTAACAATCCATCCTCTTACTCTTATAGTCTGTCCTATCTCAACAGAATCTATATTCATGAAGGAATCAACCTCATGGACCTTAGATAAATCAAGATGAGCATAATACAGCATCTGTGACTCTCGAAGATCAAAATCCACCTTCTCAGCTGTAAGATTCACATTATAGAATGGGTCATAATGAATGAACTGAGGATGAAGCTCTCCTAGAAGTGCTCTCTCTCTAAGAAGCCTCTGCTCTGTCTCTTCGTCCTTATAATCACTACCTCGACTTACTGATTCGTAGTGAATCATCTTGACATCATTACGAACTGTATTGTAGTAGCCATGCTCTACTAACTTATAGCATAGGTCAACATCGTTATAGCATATTGACAAATCCTCGTTATAGCCCCCTACCTCTTCGTATTTTTCCTTAGAGACACACATACATGCACCTGTTACAGCAAGGTAATTATATACATATCTGTTACGGCCAAAATAATAATAGATATTGTCGTTAAATCCCCAGCAGGCATGTGTAGGACCTACGTTGGTTATTACACCGCAGTGCTGAATCGTAGTTCTATCGCCGAATAACAGCTTGGCTCCAACAGCACCACTATGTGGCAGCATTGCCTGACTTAATATCTTAAGAAGCCACATACTATCAATAACTTCAATATCATCATTTAAGAATAGATAATATTCACCCTTGGCGTGGCTTACACCAACATTACACATATGAGAGAAATTGAACTTCTTCTCTTCATATATGTACTGAATATTATTAGCATCTAACAGCTTCTCATAGAGAGCTTTATTCTCAGCCGAGCTTCCATTATCAACAACTACGATCTCATAGTTCTCATAGGAGGTCAAATCAAGAATGCTGTTAATACACCTTTCTAATACAGGGTAATTATCCTTAGATGGGATTATGATACTAACAAGTGGTTTCTCATCCCATTTATAATCAATAATATAGCTATATCCCTTAGGCTCTAACGCCATTGTTGCGAAAATATTCCTTCGAATCAGGGAATTCTCCTGACATATTCTGATATTCTCATTGGCATCGAAGAACTCTAAGTCATCCTTCTTTCTCTTCTGTGAGAAGAGAACCTGTGGGCAGTGATAGAAGTTCTTATCTTCTTCAAAACATTTTAACAGGAAGTCGTAGTAAGCCTCTTTACCTAAGGACTCATCGAATAATCCCACCTCATCAATAAGGGATGTACGGAATAGGAAAACCCTTCCCATATATGGATAACTCATAAGGGTATCTGGGGAAAATGAAGGCTTAAAAAATGGAAGTCTTCTACTTGAATCTTCCTCAATATATATATCCTCATCACTATAGATAATGTCAATATCCTTATGCTCTGTTATTATGCTAAGATACACATCTAAGATAGACTGACTAACAATACAATCAGATGGAATCAATAATGTATATCTAAAAGCTGAACTCTTTAGAAAATCGTTCAATTCCTTCACAGACGAAAGTTCACTAAGATGAACATCAGACAATTGATTAGAGCTGTTGTTATATGACATTTCCTGTGCATTCTGGTCAAAATTCAAAATAGCAACAGCGAAGTCATTATACTTAACAGAGTTCCTCCAAATATCGTAGTCTGAGCGCATAGAATTGTTATTATTCTTCCTATAAAATAACGCGTTCTTAAGGGACATTGTTTTTTACCTTTCAGCCAATATAAAACTTTACATCTAGTGAATTTTATCATAAAATATGCTAAAAGTAAATTTTAACGTATAAAAAGGAATGGTAAGCAAAATAGATGCAAACTGATATCAAAATCTTTATCTCGACACATAGAAACGACGTGTATTTTCCAGATAACGAATACTTCTATCCTATTCAGGTTGGTACAACAAAGGATAAGTGTTATCCAGATATTCTCCACGATAACGAAGGGGACAATATAGCTGATAAGAATTCTTCTTATTGTGAATTAACCGCACAATACTATGCATTCAAGAATGTTGATGCTGAGTATTATGGGTTCTTTCATTATAGAAGATATTTTAATTTTAGCGATGCAAAATACCCAGACACAATTAAGCCATTTATCTGTGGTGATGTATTAGCCAAGGATAATCGTGAAAAATATCTTGAGAGATTCCAGGTAAATGAAGCTGCAATAGAAAAGTGTATTAGCGGATATGATTATATTGCTCCTGTTATGATTAATGCTTCAGATGGATTATCAATCTATGAGCAGTATGCTAATTCCATTGATCATTATATAAGTGACTTAGATACAGTCCTTGACATCATCAAGGCTGACTATCCTAAAATATATCCTTATGCCATGGATTACATCCATAATCACAAAAGCTATCTGTGTAATATGTTCATTATGAAGAAGGATTTATTCATAGAATATTCTTCCTTCCTATTCGATGTATTAAGAAAGCATGAAGATCTCTGTGACATGTCAGATTACTCTCCTGTTGCAAGACGTGTAAGCGGCTATCTTGGAGAGAGATTATGTGGCATCTACTTAAGCTACCTAAAGAGAAGTGGCTACAAGGGTAAGGAATTACAGCGTGTCTTCTTCGAGGAATTCAGAACTGACGAGGCCATTGCAGAAGCTCAAAGTCAGGCTGGTAAGTCATCAGATAAGACTGATGCAATATATGCTCCAGCCTACTCATCATATTTTGATGAGAATTATGAGAACTGGTTCTTAAAGAACAGGACAAGCGCTGGTACATTGGACTCCCAGAGAAATAAGACATTTGACATCAATCCAAAGTATTCTATTATTGTGCCATTATATAACACGCCGAAGCAATTCTTCGATGATATGCTTGAAAGTGTTGTTAATCAGTCATACTCTAATTTAGAGCTTCTTCTTGTTAATGCTTCTAAGGACAACAAGGACTTATTAGACCACGTGGAGGACAAGATTAAGGGCAAGGATTATATCAAGCACATCATTATTGATAAGAATCTTGGAATAACTGAGAATACTAATTACGGAATAGAGGCCGCAACAGGCGATTTCCTGTGCTTTCTCGACCACGATGATGTATTGGAATTAGATGTATTATATGAATATACCAAGGCGTTAAATGATAATCCAGAGATAGATATGTTCTATTGCGATGAAGATAAGTTGTTCGGCAGTCACTACTGCAATCCTTTCTTCAAGCCAGACTGGAATATCGACTATCTTAATGCTGTTAATTACGTATGCCATTTTCTAACTGTAAGAAAAAGCATATTAGATGAAATGGATCTTCCAACTTCGGAATATGATGGTTCTCAGGACTATCATATGACATATAGAATTGGTGAGAAGGCAAGGAAGGTATGCCATGTTCCTAAGATATTATATCATTGGAGAATACACAGCCAGTCAACTGCAAGCTCAGCTTCACAGAAGGATTACACACTTGACAGTAGTATTCTCGCAATTCAGACTCACCTTGAGAGGACTAATGTGAAGGGTGAGGTTTTAGAATCTGACATTTGCCCGAGACGATTTACTATTAAGTATGACACCTCTAATGTTAAGGCATCTATTATCATTGACTACAATGGAGTAATCGACAACCTTAACAGGTGTCTGCTTTCTATAAGAAGGAATGCATCTAATTCAGACTACGAGATAATTGTAGTTGGTACTGTTGAGGACTTCCAGAAGAGTAACTTCTATTTCGAGAGAATGGATAAGCTTGGAATTGATATTCTCAAGGTCGTTAAGACACCATCAGATGGCAAATGCTCATATAATACAGGGGCCCAGTCTGCCAAGGGAGATATCCTATTATTTGTTGATAGTGATACTGAGTTTATCAAAGGCTCATTTAACCAGCTTATAGGAACCTGCACAAGGTCTGACGTTATTGCTGCTGGCCCTAGATTCCTTAAGAACTTCACTGACATTGACAACGCTGGAATCAGCTTATCTGACAGAGGAATTGTTAAGAACGCACTTGGTCTTAACAGAATTGACGGCGCAAGCCTTGACAGATTCTTATGTTCAATGGATGTAGAAGCTATTAGTGGCAAATGTATTGCCATTAAGAAATCAACATTTGACAGATTCGGCGGATTCGATGATACACTTAATAATCTGTATAAGGGAATTGATTTCTCCATTAAGTGTTCTAAGGAAGAAGCAGGTTGTAACCTAGTTGTTGACCCAACTATTGAAGTAAGAATTATAGATGAAAAAAGCACTGCAGATGATAACAATGATGCAGCACTTATTCAGAAGTGGCCATTTATTCATGATATACGCCACGCTTCATATAATTGTAATCTTGACATGTATAAGCCTTATGATGTGCTTAATTACAGCTCCTCAGAGATATTCGTAATAAAGGTCAAGAGAAAGCTTAAGAGGATGCTTTTTTCTTAACTAAAGGAGTAATAATACGTATCATGCTGCATATTCCAAGTATTAATGCTACGGCAAATAATACATAGCAGCTTGATGCGTAGAAACAGAATACATTCACATTAGGATCTGGTGTCAGGGCTTTCGAGAACAGGCTTACGGCGAATATATTGACAAATGCAGTAAGCAGCACTCCAAGCTCTAATAGCCAGGAATCAAAGACAGCTCTGTCCCCCTTACCTCTTCTAACAATAATATAAACTGTAGCGAATACAAATCCCCCGGCTAATAATATAATATATACGATATAGAGTGCTCTATATACAAGTAGATTGCGCAGCGCAAGAGCATTGCCATCACTGAACTTCTCATAGAGCTTCTCATTGTCAGCACTATCTTCTACAATATCTGTGCCTTCCACGGTAGCGTCAGTCATAAGCTGCTGTTCATCCCTTGGAAATGTCATTCCAAGAAGGGACTCCCAATTCTTCATCTTGTTATAATCATAATCACTTATCTTAGGCATATTAACATCGCAGAAGTCGAAATGAAGCATATGATTAATAGTTACACCTGTAATGTTAAGTGCCTCTGCAAAATCATCTGCCACAAATGGTCCTGTCTGAGATGAGAGGAATACTCCTTCCTTAGACTTAAGACGGCCTTCATCGAATGCAGTCTTAAGTTCATCAGCTACGATGGCAAAATAAACTTCTGTCTCTAAGGCATCGCGATAATAGCCCTTCTCAACAGCCGCATCTCTAAGAGCCCACTCAGGCCAGTCAGCCCACAGCTCTTCCCCACCTGACAATCTATAATAGCAGTCAAGATAATTATCAAGGGATGCTAAGGCAGGACTCTCCTTTTGAGCCATTTTAATTGCATCTGAAGACACAATAATATCAGGTTCATTGGCCCCTCTTTCAGATTGCCAATTATGACCATCATCAATGCGATAGAGGTAACTCATAACATTTCCAATAGATGCCTCCACCCTGTCTTCTGTAACGAATATGTTATAGTTAAGCTTGTTCATGCCGCTTACAAATAGGCGAGTCATGCCAAGTAGGCAAAATGGAACTATGGCAAGGATCAGACATTTTATAATTAAGCCAAGCTTGTCTCGAAACGCCTTGCTTCTCTCCCCCTTCTTATATGTCTTGAAAAAGTATGATACCCAATAGATTAGGATGGCAAATGTGCCTACAAGCATAAATGGGAACATCCAGATTGAGTCTTCTCTTAGATACCAGAAGAACGACACTGTAATTCCAAGACAGATGCTCCAAAAGACCATCTTCTTAGGCCCCTTATCCTTGCGAAGATAAAAGCCCACCATGCTCGCAATCACAAATAAAACTGCCCATGGAATCAGGGAATTACGATAAATCCTGGTGGCAAATTCATAAGCGAAGCCCACAGGATTATATATTAGAAACAGGTAGAAAATACCACGAACAAATACGTTCTCACATATTGGCTTAATTGCAATTACAAATAGTAATGCAGAGCCACAGATTAATAATGAAATGCCAATATAATAAGGAATATGCAGTAAATTAAGGGCTGCCAAAAACAGAGGAAACATAGGATGCTTAGGTATAGTTTCTTCATTATACAAACCCATATAGTTGCCGTTTAAGATGCTATGGGCATTACGAACCTGCATATCATCATCAACTGGGGATACTAATAGCAAATAATATCCCATATAATGCTCCATATATATTCGAAGAATGCTCATCAATACAAGAACAGCAACGAAGATAATTACTATAATATTTTTCGCTGTAAAAAATTTTTTACTCACAATTTCCATCCTTAAATCAGCACTGCAACAATAGCATTTTAATAAGAAAAAATACTCAAAAACTTCTGATATATTAACATTTGTCATTTATATATGTCAATACCAGTAGGTCCTTCCCTTGGTCAGAATATGCCATATATTCGCTTTACTCTTACCATAGTCTATGCTATATTAGAAATTACCTAACAAGTGGGGGCACTTAATAATGAAGGAGGGGTAAGAAGTATGAAAAAAAGAAAAACAAGTATCATCGCTTTAGCGGCAATTCTTATCATGGTAATATCTGTGATACCTGCAAATGTTGCTAACGCTGATATGACTTTCAGTCCTTGGAGTACTAAGAACGTATACAGACTGTGGCTTCCTGCTAATGGAGACCATATGTACACAATGAGTACTACAGAACGTGACTGGCTTGTATTTACAAGCGGATGGGTAGATGAAGGTGTAAGCTGGGCTGCTCCAACAGATTACAATTCTTACACACCTGTGTACCGTGTATACAACGAATACAACGGAGATCACGTATATACTACAAGCAGTACTGAAAGAGATTATATCCTGGCAAATCTTAATTGGACTAACAGATGGGTTGACGAAGGTATATCCTGGTATAGTGCTGATTCACTTTCAGGAGATGCAAGTACTCTTGTTCCTGTATTTCGTATGTTCAATCCTATGCAGCCAGATTACTGGCCAGGTTCACATCACTATACAACAGATTATAATGAGGTGTTGACTCTCGCAAGCGGAGGTGTATGGCAATACGAAGGTGTTGCATGGTATGGTTCCCCTGACCAAAGAGCCCTTACTATAGAAGCTCTCAGAAACAGGGGCACTCTTACAATAGATCAAGATACAGCCTATGCTCAGGTTGAAGCTGTTGTTAGGCTTAACGATACAGGAGCAAGCGGTTCTTCTGCAAAGGTAGTTATGGCCTGCGGTGGAAAGGTTGCAAGCTTCGGTCTTGGCAATCAGTCTAACCTTAGAGAGCAATTCCCATGGTACACTTCTAATACAGAATTTGTACTAGAGAATATCTATGATCCTAGCCAGGCAGCACAAGCTGGAATGGGTGGTAAGAATTACCTGCGTTTTGAACTTGATGACCAAGGAAATGATGCAAGACTTAATCAAGAATATAAGATTCGTCTTACATGGAACAAATATGACAAGAGACTTCGCGCCTATGTAAATGATAAGGAATTAACAGTAGGCTACGAACAATGGACACAGATTGACTTCCCACCACCATTTACAATTGCAATCGAAGGTGGTGTTAAGCATGGTGGAGACAGAATTGATGCTAACTTTAGAAATGTGAAATTCAAGGTTGGTGACGGAACAGAAAGATACCCTGTATATAAGGGAATGGAAAACGGTTGGAATGATGTAGATCTTGATTTCTTCGGTCTTAACGCAACTGTATTAGATCCTGGCACACAAGGTCCAGATGCGCGTTATACAATTTGGGATTGGAACAAGGATCCTATTGGTGGATACAATGCATCAATGAGGATTACAGGAACAGCTGATGCGGCTGCTTTACAGGGACATGATTGGGATACATGCTTCCAGGTAGTTGAGCCTAGAACTGGACAAACTGGAAAGCCATTGTCAGCACAGGTTAATATCTCGCAGTGGCAGAGTCCGAAGAATGACGACGTGCCGAATCCACAGTAGGTGCGATGCCGCAAGGTAGATTAATAGAATAACACCTAAAATAATGCCTACGTGCTCATAAAGAAAATCGCACTGTAGGCATTATTTATAGGTGTTATTTTTTTAGTTGCATTCCGCGGTATGCACTAGCGCACCTACTGCGGAGGGTTCGCACTAATAGCTAGATAGCTACTCTGCCCTCATATTGACCATAGTTTATGTAATGGAGGACGTAGGCTGCGAGGTCCCAGCCAAATGCATTGCGCAGGTCTTCGTAGTTATAGATATATGTCCATAGGTTGAAGTTGGCTGACGCCTGGCGTCCTTCATATAAGCCATTAGTTAGGTAGTGGCTAAATAGAGCCACATCATCGCCACCAAAAGCATTTGCCAGATCAGGATAGTGACCATTGTAATAATAATAGTCATATACAGGTGAGAAGTCTACATTGAAGAATGAATGAACTGGGTTCTGCAACGTGTTGCAGCCGGTTCCATGTCTTCCTTCTCTTACCCCATTGAAGAGGTAGTGATTATAATATGCTGGAAGATTATTATAGCCAAAGGCCGCTCTTAAATCAGCATATTCATTACGATATGACTGCACACTGAAGGTTGACTTACCCTGTCTTCCTTCTGGTATTCCTACATTAACAAAATGCTCTAAGGCTTTATTAGCATTACTTCCATAAGCCTTCTTAACGTCAGCATACGCATTTACATAATATTCAAAATCATATACATCAGCATAATCTATTCCCTTATATACTGTTGGATATACAGGCGCTGGAGCATAACCATAATCATATGGGCATGAATCTCTACCTATCTTATCCCAGAAGCTTTCTAATGTGTGAGAAACCCTATCATACCTTAGCAATGTCTTATCACTTATATCGAAATAATCATAGGCAATCTCAGATTCTCTGTCAGCATCGTCATCATCCCATGTTACATCAACGTGATACCAATAGCCATCTATCTTCGCCTGATTCCACTCATGTGAATCACTTGTTACTGAATATGCCGGGATTCCACTGGCATAGCAAAGCATGGCAAATGCTTCTGAATAACCAGCACACACTGTTGCTCCACGTGAATTAAGGAATACTGAAGCACAGCTCTGAGAGTAGTTTGCATATCCATCATAGGAGCAATTAATAACCATAAGGTCGTGAATCTTCTTCTCTCTATCATAAGCACTATCATTAGGATTTACCTGATTAAGATACCACTCTATCTTTTTCTTAATCTTACCAGCTGCGGCGGCACGATCACTTCCCGTGGCGAAGTCGTCAAATACCTCTAGACGAACTGTACCAGAATTCTTGCCCGATACGGTAGAGATGTTAATAAGCGTATCTAAGAAATAGAATTCAGGTGTATCATACAATATTAGATGACATACTTCTTCAACTTGAGATTTGCTCATATTAGAATAGCTTACTTTAGGTGTCAGATAAGGGTCATATCCGTTAACGCGCTCCCATTGACAATCAGCCCCACCTTCAATCATTGGGTACAACATAGAATATAAATCATCATATAACTTCTTCTGATTATCAGTTAACTTATCATTATATGTATAGAAAGGCTGCGAGAACGATTTCCAATAATCGCTTGTTCCCTTCTTAGAATATAAGAAATACTCAGACTGATTTTCCCCATTATCAGCAAGTACCTTGTTATATTCTTCTTCACTAATCTCATCTTCTACTACAACAGATTTCTTCAAACCACCTGTTGGCTTGTTAGTTGCTGCTACGGCTATAATGTTAGTCATACCCACAATGCCTAATAGCATAGTTAGCGATAATGCTATGGATAATATGATTCTCGTCTTCTTATGCTTCATATTCCTTCTCCTTACGGAAAAACTAGTCTAATTTCATGCCCTTACCAGCACAGTAGTCCTTGAAGCTCTGGTTGACCTTATCCTTGTCAGATAGGATGACGTCATCAGGTGTAAGGTCGTTGTCGAATGGCCATTCTACTCCTATGTCAGGGTCGTTCCACATTAGGCCGCCCTCATCATTAGGATGATAGAAGTCAGTTACCTTATAGCAGAACTCTGCATAGTCAGACATAACTAAGAAACCATGTGCGAATCCCTTCGGTACGAAGAACTGCTTCTTATTCTCAGCAGACAGAACTATTCCATAACATTTGCCAAATGTTGGTGAACCATTACGAAGGTCAACTGCCACATCATACACCTTACCATTAATAACTCTTACAAGCTTATCCTGTGGGTGATTGAGCTGGAAGTGAAGTCCACGAAGAACTCCCTTCTTAGATGCAGACTGATTGTCCTGAACGAACTTATGGTCAATTCCTTCTGCTGCAAAATCATTATAGTTGTAAGTCTCCATAAAGTAACCACGCTCGTCGCCAAAAGCTGTTGGTGTTATTACATGAAGTCCTTCAATACCATTTACGTTATGTTCTACTGTTATCTTACCCATTGTTTCCTCCTAATTATAATCCCTCAGCAACATCTATTAGATATTTACCATAGTCAGTTTTCATAAGTGGCTCTGCCAGCTTACGAAGCTGATTAGCATCAATAAAGCCTCTCTTATATGCAATCTCTTCAATACAAGATACATATAATCCCTGTCTCTTCTGGAATGTCTCAACGAAGTTGGCTGCTTGAAGAAGCATCTCGTGATTACCAGTATCAAGCCAAGCAAATCCACGACCAAGAGTCTCAACATGAAGATTGCCGCGGCTAAGATATTCATTATTAACAGAAGTAATCTCAAGCTCGCCTCTTGCTGATGGCTTAACATTCTTAGCAATGTCAACTACATCATTGTCATAGAAATATAGTCCTGGTACAGCGTAGTTAGACTTAGGCTTCTCTGGCTTCTCCTCAATGGAAATAGCAATTCCAGACTCATCGAATTCTACAACACCATACTCTCTTGGATTGCGAACGTAATATCCGAATATTGTTGCGCCTGCTTCTGACTCAGTCCTCTCTGCAGTCTCACGAAGCACCTTAGAGAAGCTCTGGCCATAGAATATGTTGTCGCCTAGTACCAATGCCACTGCGTCATTGCCTATGAATTCATCTCCTATAATAAATGCTTCAGCAAGTCCGTTAGGTGCCTCCTGAATCTTATATTCGATGTTCATTCCTAACTGACTTCCATCGCCTAATAATTCCTGGAATACTGGAAGGTCTCTCGGTGTGGAGATAATTAGAACCTCTCTTATTCCTGACAACATCAATGTAGATAATGGATAGTAAATCATTGGCTTGTCATAGATTGGCATTATCTGCTTTGATATTGCTTTAGTTAGGGGATATAATCTCGTTCCAGACCCTCCCGCCAGAATTATTCCTTTCATTATATCTGTCCTCCTTGTTATTTTATTCTTATGCACGAAGTATACAATAGTATGACTTCGCTGATATTTCTTCGCTAAGAGTATACTTATGATTAATGTATTCTCCACTTAGAAACTCTGACCAAGACCGCTCCTCAATCCGACATCGTGTCGGCTCGTCGCTAATCGCGTCATCCCTGACGCGATTTCTTGTCGCTGAATTAATCATATGTATCCTCTAAGCTCGAACTAAGGCTTCAGTCATACATTGCATACTTCTTAGCATATTCCTTACAACAATATTGCATCTATAATGATGCGTCATCCATGGCTTACAGAAGAAGCGTCTTGTCTTCTCCCATACCGAGGCAGCCAGTTAAATCGTACTTTCTGCCGGCTTCGTCACGGATGTAGCCTTCAAGCTCACCGAAGGTGATGTAGTAGTCGATGTTGACTACGCCAGTGTGAAGTATCATTGGGTTAAGGCTGTAAACCTTCTGCTTCAAGTTGACCATATCGTATTGATCGCGGATTAGCACCTCTGCATAATCCTTGAAATCCTTGGTTGCTGGTTCTCTTGTAAATGTTACTGGTGGAAGAAGACTTGATGTGCCCTCTAGCCACAAAATGTTCTCATTATATTTTGCCTGATTAATTGACTGGTTACGAGTCAGGTTGAAGGCAAGATACATATCTTCACCATCGATATTGTATCTGCCAAGAGTTGTAACCCAATCATAGTGAGCGCGTCTTGGATAATAGCCTCTGTGGTCATCAATGATTGCTGTTGTAAATTCATTGGCAACCATCTTCTCACCATTGATTGTCAGCTCGCCCTCTGCCTTAAAGAAATCCTTCTGAGAGTAAAGCGGCCTTGGCCTCTTCTTGTCAAATGGAATACTTGCCACACAAGGATCTGACATTCTCTCAAGATTGATATCATACTCAATGGTTGCTTCTCCCATATTCTCCTTCATTGCCTGCACCGCCGTCTTGTCCTTACGAGGAACGGTGATTAGGCATGGACCCTTATGAGAGCCAGTTAGATGTGCTCTTCCTTCATCAAAGTAATTCTCATACTTTACGAAGCTCACATCCGTCTGGGCAAATGCAACAGCACCTCTAATCAGATTAGGTGCAATCTGAGTATCCTTGCTCTTAAGATCAGTATCCCAACAGTAAGTGGTCTTAGTCCTCTTATCGTAGAATACGTTCAAGGTCTTGCCGAAGATTCCCATGTCGCACACAACCGCAAGAAGCACACCATTGTCAAAATGTACCTCTGTAGCCTCCCACAGCGTCAGCTTCAATCTGTTAAATGCATTAGGAAGAGCTGTCGGTCCCTTTAATCGGACAAGGTCCATCTCTTCAAATTCCTTGTCAAATGTTCCAAATTCGCAGCTTCCATCTGCTCTAACCATACTCTTAGGTGTTGGCACTGCACGTCTTGTCTCATTAATATACTTACTGTATTCGCCCCTAATTGGTTCCTTCTTCTTAACCATAAGCTCCCCCTTTCTGTAAATGCGCACGCATAAACCATTTATTATATATCTCCTTATGATATATTATAACACATTTACAAGGGTTAACTACTCATCAAATTCAACTATTACATAATATCCTCTTGGAGTCTCACGAATGTCGGTAACCTTGCCCTCTTTCGATGCAATTCGTTCCGTTATCTTGTAGTTACCTGACATGGCGTAACTCCTGCCCAAGGTATAGTAATATGAGTTAGGAAGCTTACCCTCTGATACAGGAAGAACGTCACCGACTTCTACCAAGCCAGGACGCTCCATCTTGAATTCCTCTTGTCTCATACGTCACCTCTTCAACATCAAAGCACTAAATTATTTGCAAAAAAGTTCCACCGCTCATACAGAAAATCGCTTGTGGAACTTTTCTTGCAAATATTATCTAATTCTTATCGTCTTCAACAACCTTAGATTCAACATCCTTAGCTGGAGCTGGATTCTCTGGTGCCGGATTCTCCTTAGCCATATTCTTAAGAGCAATTGAGCTTCTGATAGTAATAACAATAGTTATGATTGAATCTACTATCATCATTATACCCATAATAATTGCTGATACCTGAAGTACTCCAAATGCGAAGAATACACAGATCAATCCGAAGATTACACTTAAAATACCACCGAAGAATGCAAGCCACCAAAGGGAGCGGCCATAGTTCTTGAAATGGAATGCTGATACAATACTCTGAACACCATGTATTACAAGCATTACTCCAACTGCGATTGGCATAATGGTTGCGAACATTACTGGATTGTAGATAATCCAGCCGCCAAGTGCTCCTAAGAGAATTGCAATCAGGACACACGGAATTGCTGTTCCGACGCCTCCCATGATGCCACCAATAAGAACTGTTACTGCAATAATTATAATGAAAACGCCAATTATAATTGATACTGCTGCTGATGTTCCTATTGGAAATATTACATACATCAATCCAATAATTAGTGACAATATAGAAGAAATGTATATCTGCCACCTTGCTGCCTTCAACCTATCTTTCATTATTATTTACCTCCTAAATATTGTAGTACTACACATACGATAAAACACTAATACAAGTTAAGTAACTTGTCAACGTAATTCCCATGGCGAATAAATTATCTATGTTAGGGATGCGGATTTTCTTCCATCTACCGATAGATAGCATAATGATTGCTAATGTTGGAACGATGTATCGTCCCTGGAATCCCATAATTACATTGTCAGTTGGAAGGGTCCAATAGAGAAGCATTGCAAATGCTGTTATGAGAATTGGAATAATACCAACTATAAATGTAAGAATTCTATTGCCAACCTTATATTCATCATCCTCTGTGTCGTACCTTACCATGGATACAAGTAGCATCAACAGATTGATTATATACACACCCTTGAATACAAATATTCTGCTGTAGCCTAGCGCGGTACCGCCAATCTGTGCTATGTAATGACCTAAATCTTCCTTTAGGGTGTTAAAGATGAGTCCCATAAAACGGACAGGGTTAGTCAAATATTCGATTGGTGCAACACCCATTTGTCCATATATCTCACGAACATTAACAGGGACTGCGTGAAGGAATGTATAGACCATCTCGTATCCTCTTAAATATACGAATACGCCAGTTCCTATCACCAATACCACAATAATCGGAATGCTAATCTTCTTAGCATTTCCCACAAACCATGACTTCTTAATACTAAGAACAAATGGCAGTAATAAAACCACAAGGAACACTCCTGACTTAACGCTGCTTAGAAGCAGACCGCAGAAGATGTACATTGCAAGCTCTGTTAAGGTTGTCCTAATAAATGGAATTTCCACATTCCAGTGCCATTTATGCCTTGTAGATGTATCACCACATTTTAGGAAAAATGCCTGAGCAGCAACCACCATTATACATGCCATAACAGCGCAGTCATAGGAGTAGGACGACACCTGCTGCAATGTTATAGGAAGAAGGGATACCATGAACAATATCCTCTTACCTACCGGAATCTTCCTTATGGCATAAGTGGTCATAAGCACGTAGAAGAGCATATTAAGAATTGCTCCGAATATATATTCAAATCCGAATCCCAGATTAAGGAATCTGGCAAATGTTATTCCAAGTGCTGGCAGATAATAAAGGGTCATTTTAGAATTAGATGAGTAATCAACAGCAACTACCTTAGCAGCTTCTCCTTCGTCAATAATTCTAAGATTATCAAGCAATGACTCATAATTCGTGGTATTAATTCGAGATTTAATATTGGCTTCACCAACAGAAGCATCCTGGGCTCTCATGTATCTGTAGGGCGTAAAGCCTGCTGGCGCAGCATTATCATCATAAGGACTACCATAATCAAGATACACATTGGACTGATTGTAGGCGCTGCCGAAATGGTCCTGCTCATCAGGTGTCTCGAATGCTGGCACGAGAAATACGAATATAAGCCCAAGAGTTATTGCAATAATTGGATATATCTTCCCTAGCTCTGTTTGCTTATATATTTCTAGGAAACCAACAACAAGCACCAACAGAAAGCATGCTACAAGCACGATTCCTGCAAAAACCTTGAAGCTTGTCCCAGCATTTTCGTTATTATTGAAGGTCCTAACAAAACCAATAATAAGCAAAGAAATGGCGACAATAACCACTGCCACCATTCTTAATAATTTAATTTTATCTGAATACTTGTATTTTGCGTAAGTATACTTCATTATTTACCAAACTCTTCATCTACACACTCAAGTGCTGCCATAAGTACCTTGTCCATATCGTAGTATTTGTACTGGCCAAGTCGACCGCCGAATATTACATTGCCTTCCTTGGCTGCCTCAGCTGCATACTTCTCATAAAGGGCATTATTCTTGTCATTATTAACAGGATAATAAGGCTCAACTCCAGGCTTCCACTCAGATGAGTACTCCCTTGAGATGATAGTCTTCGGCTGCTTACCGAATTCAAAATGCTTATGCTCAATGATACGAGTATAAGGAACCTCGCGCTCTGTGTAGTTCACAACAGCATTTCCCTGATAATTGTCAGTGTCAAGCTCCTCTGTCTCGAAGCGAACAGAACGATACTCTAATGGGCCAAACTTAGAATCGAAATACTCATCAATCTGGCCTGTGAAGAGAATCCTGTCATACTCAACCTTGGTGCCATCAGATAATGCACCTGTCTTCTTAATATCGAAGAAATCCTCACCAGTCTTAGTATCAATTCCATCAAGCATCTTCTCAACAATCTTAGTATATCCACCCATTGGGATACCCTGGAATCTATCGTTGAAATAGTTATTATCATAAGTAAATCTCATAGGAAGGCGCTTGATAATGAATGCAGGAAGCTCTGTACATTTTCTACCCCACTGCTTCTCTGTATAGCCCTTAATGAGCTTCTCATATACATCCTTACCAGCGAGGGAAAGGGCATGCTCCTCAAGATTCTGAGGCTCGTCAATCTTGTACTCAGCCTTCTGCTTCTCAATAATCTCCTTAGCTTCGTCAGGAGTTCTGATATTCCACATCTTGCTGAAGGTGTTCATATTGAAAGGAAGGTTATATAACTCATCCTTGTATACAGCAATTGGGGAATTCACGTAGTTATTGAATTCAGCGAACTGGTTGATGTACTCCCAGATTTTCTTATCAGATGTATGGAAAATGTGGGCGCCGTAGACGTGAACGTTAATGCCCGCCTGCTCCTTGGTATATACATTGCCGGCAATGTGATCTCTCTTGTCAATTACTAAGCATGACTTGCCTCTCTTTTTGGCTTCATACGCAAAGGTAGCGCCAAATAATCCTGCTCCTACAACTAAATAATCGTACTTCATTTCATGTTCTCCTTTTTCTCAAGTATTACGTTAATGTCTCTTAGTAGTTCCTGCTACGACGTAGCGCTTCAACTTGTTGTACAAGTATAATTCTTTCTCGCTATGAGGGCGGTAGCCAAACTTCAGGCTGCGCTTGACATAGTTTCTAAAATCAGAATCCTTGTATTCTTTATAATTCACACTATCAAGCATACGGTCGAGGAGCTTCATCTCCAGCTCTATGATAGTATTCTCAATAGTCTTGGTCATTTCCTTGTCATCGTATTCCTTGGCAAGCTCAAGTATATCGAAGTAACCAGGAATTGCTGTCAGGGCTCGCTTAGTTGGCTTGCCATCCTCGTATAACAGCTTGTCTGCCTCTGAGCCACCCTTATTAAATGTATAATGAATATCAGGAACCTGTCTTATCTTGTCACAATGCTTTAGGTATTCCATCAGAAACAGGATATCCTCGAAGTAGTGGATGCCCTCCTTAAATCGGATATTGTATTTGTCAATAATATCCTTACGGAACATCTTGTTCCATATATAACGAAGGCTTAGGTCTCCTGCAAATATGCCCTTTGCCACAGACTTACTATTCATAAGCCTTGTCATGCAGTCAGGTGTGGAATAGATT
The DNA here is from genome assembly GCA_900316395.1 of uncultured Lachnospiraceae bacterium. GTDB lineage: Bacteria > Bacillota > Clostridia > Lachnospirales > Lachnospiraceae > RUG191. The sequence continues at coordinate 109,364 of ONCT01000027.1, forward strand.
TCCTGTCCTCTTTCTCTAATCATGCAACCACATATAGACATGTCAACACCATCTATTGCATTGAATAGACACCTTGTAATCTCGTCGCTTTGCTCGTCATCATCATCCATGAAGATAATATATTCACCCTTAGCCTTCTCAATGCCAAGATTCCTGGCTGCTGAGACACCTGGTGTAAATTCCTTGTAAAAGCGTATCTGTCTGTATTTGTTGGCCTGCATACCAGCAAGTGAAGATGAATCATCTGAGGAATCGTTCTCCACATATAGAATCTCTATATCGTCGAGAGTCTGGCTTACAAGATTCTCTGACGTCTCGATAATTCGCTCACTGGCATTATATACAGGAATTATGATTGATACCTTAGGTCTTCTCATACTCCTAGACCGCTTCCTTTCCTCATAATATTACTAGAATTCTATCACAATAGTTAGTTTTAATCAAACCGAACACCATCTAAACCTAGTATATGTGCATTATTATCATTGACTAACAATTATAATTAAACTACAATTTTCTTTAGCGGTTTTATTAAAGGAGCATGCTATGAACTTCAAGATGATTGTCTATATTGTTGGACATATTATCAAAATCGAATCACTACTGTTACTTGTACCTGTTATTACTGCAGTAATATACGGTGAGTGGCAGGGTGCAGTATATGGAATTCTTGCTATTGCATTGTATTTCATAGGATTTGCCATAACACTACTTAAGCCTAAGAACAATGTCTTCTATATTAAGGAAGGATGCGTGGCAACTGCTTTATGTTGGATATGCTTATCCCTTGCAGGTTCTATTCCTCTTGTAATTACAGGAGAAATTCCTTCATTTACAGATGCAATGTTCGAGATTGTATCAGGATTTACAACAACCGGTTCAAGTATACTAACTGATGTGGAGATTCTTAGCCACGCCTCACTTATATGGCGAAGCTTTACCCACTGGGTTGGAGGTATGGGAATCCTTATCTTCCTGCTTGCAGTTATTCCACTAACTGGTGGCTCTAACGTTAACCTTATGAAGGCAGAATCTCCAGGTCCACAGGTGGATAAATCTATGCCACATGTTAAGACAACCGCAATTCTTCTATATGTAATCTACACCGTTATGACAGTGTTAGAATTCGTGGCCTTATTGCTTACAGGGCTTCCTGTATTCGATTCTGTCTGTATGTCATTCGGCACAGCCGGTACTGGTGGTTTTGGAATACTAAATACATCGGTTGCAAGTTATCCTGTTGCCTCACAATGGGTTATTGCTGTATTCATGCTATTATTCGGTGTCAACTTCAATGTATATGTCTGTCTCATATTCAGGCGTTTCAAGAACGCCCTGAAAAATGACGAGATTAAGGTATATCTGTCAATGGTAATTTGCTCAATAGTTGTTATAACTATTAACATTTACGAGAGCTGCCACGGGCTATTCGATGCGCTGACGAAGTCAACCTTCCAGGTGGCGTCAATTGTTACAACTACTGGATTCTCAACTGCTGACTTCGACGCATGGCCGACCCTTAGCAAAATTATACTGCTACTTCTTATGCTATCGGGTGCCTGCGCAGGAAGTACGGCGGGTGGTCTGAAAATTTCGAGAATATGCATTGCCTACAAGACAATGAAGATGGAGATTAATTCCATTCTTCATCCTAGAGAAGTAAAGGCAATTAAGATGGACGGACATAACCTTGATACCAAAACACTTCGCGGAACAATTATTTATATTGTAATATACGCATTTATCCTGATTAACTCAGTACTGCTAATATCCTTCAACGGTTATGATATTGTAACGACATTTACATCGGTGCTTGCCACCTTCAACAACATTGGTCCAGGTCTGTCAATGGTTGGCCCAACGGCGAACTTCAGCTTCTTTAGCGACTTCAGCAAGTGGGTTCTAATCTTCGACATGCTTGCCGGAAGACTTGAGATATTCCCAATCATCATGCTATTTAGACCAAGTATCTGGCGTGGAACCGTGTTCAAGCACAGAAAGACTTATTAATATGAGAAATACCAAGCGTCGAACTAAGGAGATTCTAGACATCTTAGATGAGACCTACGGAACTGAATATATATGTTATCTCAATCACGAGGAGCCCTATCAGCTGCTGATTTCGGTAATCTTAAGTGCCCAGTGTACGGACGAACGGGTTAATATGGTAACGGCTGATTTGTTCGTGAAATACCCTACTCTTGAAGCATTTGCAAATGCTGATGTTAAGGAGCTAGAGCAGGACATCTACTCTATTGGCTTTCACCATGCCAAGTCTAAGAATATAATAGCTTGTGCCAACAAGTTAATTAATAATTATGGCGGCAGGGTTCCTGACACTATGGACGAGCTACTGACGCTAGACGGCGTGGGGCGTAAGACTGCCAACGTCATCCTTGGAAATGTGTATAACATCCCAAGCATCGTTGTGGATACCCATGTAAAAAGGATATCTAACAGGCTGAATTTTTCTAAGAATTCGGACCCTACACTTATTGAAGAAGATTTAATGAAGGTACTCCCTAAGGAGCACTGGATATTATATAATATACAAATTATAACATTTGGCAGGAATATCTGCTTCGCACGCAATCCTAAGTGCGATGAATGTCCTCTAAATCACCTGTGTGATGCTAAGGACAAGAGGATGGCAAAATAAAATCGTGTTAGAATAATTGCTAACTGCGGTGATAATAAAGAAAATATAAGGAAAATATAATGAAGATTTATCTTACAAGACATGGTCAAACCAACTTAAATAAGCAGGAATTAATGCAGGGAAGAACTGACGAGCCTCTTAACGATACAGGCAGAGAGCAGGCAAGAAAAGCCAGAGAATTCGTTAAGGACATTAATTTCGACGCAGTTTATTCAAGCCCTCTTATTCGTGCTAAGGAGACAGCTTCAATCATCGCTGATATTCCAATGGATGAGGTAATAACTGACCCTAGAATAATCGAGGCTGATTTTGGAGATTATGAGTTAAGAAGCTATCATAAGTTAGGAATTAAGCTTACTTCTTATTGGCTTTTGCCAGAGGTCTTCCACGCTCCACCATCAGTTGAAACTGTAGAAGAGATGGTAGATAGAAGTCATGCATTTCTTAAGGAATTAGAAGGCAAAGACTACGACAACGTGCTTGTTGTATGCCATGGTGGAATAATGCGACCAATGTGTGGATATCTTCAAAATGTTAAGCGAGGATTTATCTGGCGTCCAAAACCAGTTAATTGCGAGGTTCGTGTATTCGAGTCAGTAATGGGCAAGCACCGACTTGTAGATAGATATTTATAGTAGATAGATATTTATAAAGGAACAATAATATGAGTAAAAGTATCAGATTCTCAATCGTAATACCTGTATACAACAGAGTTAACATTCTAACAAGGTGTATCGTGAATGTATTAGCTCAGGACTATCCTAACTTCGAAGTAATTCTGGTGGATGATAATTCTACTGATAAAAGTGGGAAAATGTGCGACGATTACGTAAGCCGATACGACAATATCAGTGCATATCACAATAAGAAGAACCTAGGCCCTGGTCCTACAAGAAATGTTGGTATTAAGAAGGCTACTGGGGATTATGTAATATTCCTCGATTGTGATGATAGGTATGACTATGATTTACTTAGCAAGGTTGCCAAGGGAATAGATGGTGTTAATCCTGATATCTTGGTATATTCTCTGTGGGAAGAATACTATAACGAGAACGGTGACATAATCTATAAGTACCCACACTCTCTTCCAACCTCTGTGTTGGATAAGGTAGATAATATACATGAGATGGTTATGATTCTCGAGGAAGAGACGATGTTAGGTTATCCTTGGAATAAGGCTTATAACCTTGAATATATTAAGAAAACCGGGGTAGAATTCCCGGATATAGCCCATGTGGAGGATATACTATTCAATATAGCTGCATTTGAAAATGTTACTTCTCTAGTTATATTAGAAGACCAGCTATATCACTATTGTAATGAAGCACATAACAGGCTTACTGATAAGTATCTTCCTAACTATTTCGAATTACAGAAGAAGAGAATCGTTAAGCTTATGGAATTACAGGAACGCTGGAATTCTCTTAACGAGTATGGCTACTTTGTATTGGCTGGAGAATACTTCAGATGGCTGCTATCAGCAGTAGAAAGAAGGGTTAATCAAGGCGAGGATACTAATACTATTCGTGCCTTCCTTGCCAAAGAATATAATAGCCGACTATATATAAGATTACGTGGTCACCTTAGAGTTAGTCCTAAGTTAAAGCTCTTATATAAGCCAATGCTAGAGAAAGACACTAAGAATACTGTAAGAATTGCAAGATTTGTATCTACGGTAAAGCATTCTCTACCAGGGTTGTTCTCCATACTGAAGCAGAATAGATAATAAAAGACACCTAAGCACCAAATACCTTCACGCTCATACAGAAAATCGCGTCGCAGGTTTTGGCTGCTTAGGTGTTGTTTTTCTTATTCACTGTCAGGAGCACAACCCCAGTATCAATTAGTTGGCTCCGCCAAGAACAACATCAACCTTAGTTGTCTGATATCCATTATTTGCCTTCGCAATTGTTATCTTAACTGGATCCCCATTATTATGAGTTGCCAATATGTTCTGAATCTGAGACATACTTGTTACAACAGCTCCATCGAAGCCTGTAATAACATCTCCCTTACTAATTCCTGCTTTTTCTGCAGAACTTCCTTCATAAACCTTCGCAACATATACGCCTGTAGGGATACCGTATTGTCTTGCTGTGGACTGTGATATATCCATTCCAGCTATTCCAAGATATGCTCCCTTGGCATTAGCGTCCTTCTCCTGGGTGTTGTCTTTCTTTGCTCCCATAATCTCATCAATAATCTGCGATACTGAAGAACTTGGGATTGCATAGCCCATACCTTCTACGCCCGTAGACGCATACTTTGCGGACACTATACCAACAACCTCACCCTTCATATTAAGAAGAGGACCACCTGAATTACCAGGGTTAACTGCTGCATCTGTCTGAATCAACTTATTAGCAATATTCCTGCCATAAGCATCCTGCATTGTTATTTCACGATTCAATGCTGATATAACACCTGTTGTTACAGATTGTCCATAGCCTAGGGCATTACCTACAACAATGGCTCCATCTCCTACAACAAGGTCTTCTGAATTACCAATTACAGCAACCTTAATAACTGCAAGAGTTGCCTGATCTATATCAGATACCTTGGCACTAATAACAGCAATATCAGCCGAATTAGATTTGCCAACAATACTTGCTGGAACTGCTGCACCATCAGAGAATGTTACAGTCAGAGAATCGGAATTATCTACCACATGGTTATTTGTTACCATATATAAGTTATCGTTATCCTGAGCGAATATTACACCTGTACCTGCACTAGGTGTCTCCTGAACCCCTACGCCGTAGAGAGTACGGTATTGGGTTAGTGATACATTCGTAACTGAAACTACGCTAGGCAATACATTGCCAGTAATATCAGACACATCTGATACTGTACTAGCAGTAGATACTGCTGTTCCCTGAATCACACTTCCATTAGCCTTACTCTCGCTTGTTCCCCCTGTCAACTTGTTAGTAAGGACCACAATGCCTGCGAAGACACATCCTGCCACAAGACCGAATACAAGAGCTACGAGAGCTACCTTACCTAATTTCTTTCCAAATCCGTTATTAGAGTTCATAAGCTATCCCTCTTTTCTTAAAGTATTTGTTTATTAAGTTTAAGTATAATATGTGATGAAAATGTGTTAAAAATACGAAAAATATTTTAAAAAAATAAAGGACAATTCCTAACGAATTGTCCCTTAATTATTACACTAGTAATCTTAATAATCTTAGTCTGGCTCTGCATCCTTCTCTTTCTTGCCAGTAAGATTGATAATATCATTACTAATCTTACGAACAGTTTCCGAAGGAACGTAATTCTCCTTATTAAAGAAGAAATAATACAATTTAGATACGTTAGACTCCAATGTACAAGGTACCAACAAATATCCTTTTGATGAACCACCATCATAGCCAGCCTTATCAAATGGGAAGCCTGATGTAGCTCCAAGATTATAATCTCTCATATATGTTGCAAGTGCAGCTATCTCTGTAGGAGAGAGACTTGTGGAAATCTCCTTCAATACATTGTCATCTGTTGCAAGCTTAAGAGCTTGAGATGCACTCATATTCTTAATCTTATTAACCATCTGAGACATAACAGTTCTCTGTCTCTCAGCTCTCTTGAAGTCTCCTCCGGCTGTAGAACGAATTCTACAATATGCTGTTGCCTCTACACCATTAAGTGTCTGAAGTCCAGGCGCAACACCGTCAGATGTCTTGCCTGTAACGCTGGCAACCTCACCAATATAGCCACCGTAATCACCAACAACATTATTCATATACTTACACTCTTCAGGTGTAAGATTAATCTCTATTCCACCAAGATCATCAATTACGTCAACTAAAGCATTAAAATCAACAGCAACGTATTCTTGGATATTCAAGTCAAGATTCCTATTAAGCATCTCTAATGCGGCCTCAGGACCACCATTCTGATATGCCGAATTACATTTCAAAATCAAATCCTTATTCTTGATATTCATCTTAAGGGCTGTATCTCGATATAAAGAAATTACCCTGACTTCTTTGGTGTCATTATTGATACAAGCAATCATAATACTATCTGAGTGACCTGTATCGTAGTCGCCATTAGATCTGTTGTCTACGCCAAACAAAGCTATGCATTGGTAGCCTTGAAGTAAAGCAATTGTATCTTTATCTAAGTCGTTCTTGCCGATATCCTTAAGCTTGTTAAAATCAATTAATCCGAATTTTAACCATAACACCAAGAAAGCAATTACGAGAACTAGGATTATTACTTCTACAATAATAAGTATCTTCCTTCTCTTCCTTCTCTTCTGCTTCTTAGTTAATGGCTGTTTTATTTTCTTAGACATATTCTATACCTATAGAAGCTAATTAACAAAGCTTCATTCTAATATCCTTAGTAATAATATCAGTGTAGCTAAATGAAAGCAACTGCGCTGGCTTATCATCATCCTTGTCTTCCACTAATATTGTAAACACACTTGGGTACGCCCCTTGAATCACTCCTTCTTGTATATCAATCTTGTTGCGGCCCTTATCTAGTTGAATTATTACTTTGCTGCCGCATTGCTGCTTCACTGAAGCACGTACTTTGTCAAAATCTGAATGTTCCATGTTTTTCTTCCTCCTATCGTGTGTATTTTTTTCAAAAAAACACACTAGAACATTATATCACTTCAAGAACATTTTGTCAAAATTCGCGCAGTAAGCCATCTACCACCAAAATCAAGGAAAATCAGATACTATAAGCACTCCTTCATCTTGGTTGCAGATTCATTAATAATATCTAATCTATTAGTCATCTCATTCATCTGGTCTACGTTGTTATCACTCATATTAGTAAGGTTTGTAGCTGATGCTGCAACCTCCTGAGTTGTTGCAGACAGGTTAGAAACAGAATCCATAATCTTAGAGTTAGCTTCAACAACTTCCTTAATAATAACAGTCAGGTCATTGATTGAATCAATAAGGTTAACAATATTAGCATTGATTACATGGAATTTGTCACCTGTTGTCTCAATCATATCACCCTGCTGAGTAATGGAATCAGAAGTCTTAACCATATTCTTAGTAGCAGAATCCATATCTGTAGCAAGCTTGGATATAATCTCTGTAATATTCTCTGTGGAGGTCTTAGTACCCTCTGACAGCTCACGAATCTCGTCTGCAACAACGGCGAAGCCCTTACCAGCTTCTCCTGCACGAGCCGCCTCTATTGAAGCATTTAACGCAAGAAGATTGGTCTGATTGGAAATGTTAAGAATTGCCCCTGTGAATTCTTCAACCTCCTTAATTCTCTCCTGAAGTCTCCTTGTTGCTTCCACAGTAACCTTATTAATCTCTGCAGTCTCTTCTGACTTAGCCTTAAGCTCATCAAGCAACCTAACACCCTCGCTTACTTCCTTAGATGTCTCATCACTTGTCTTCTTCATATTATCAGCATTTTGCTCAGATTGTAATAGCTTCTCCTGAATCTGAGAAGTCATATCTGTCTGTTCACCAATGGCATCTGCCGTATTATGAATTGCATCTGATATGTCATTAGATGATGCACTACTATCATCAATGCCCTCATTAAGCTTAGTTACAATGTCATTAGCCTCGTCTAATTTTTCAAGAATCATTGAAGATTCCTTGATGATGTTCTCAGCTATGTCACTCTGCTCACCTGTCTGCTTCTTAAGATAAGCAATAAGCTCGTTGGCCTGCTTCTCCATAAAGTTGGTCATAAACAAAGCCAGTATCGCAAATACTACGCAGAATACATAACATACAATCTCAGTAACAAGAAGCGACTCGTCTCCTGATATAAGGAACATAACAAGATATATAGTATTAATAACTATACATGCCACACACGATATAATAGAAGTCTTCTTGTTCTGGTCAAGAATAACAATATATATCATAGGGAACATTATTACGAATAGATACGGCTGGTCACAGCTTAGGAGCAACCAGGTAAATGTGCCTGCCATAAGAACCAGACATATAGTAGACAACCCCTTGCTGCTCTTCTTAAGCACATAGCAGATAATCATAAATACAGCAGCTGCACCCATAAATGCTGTTCGTATTATTCCGTGAAGAGTTCCACCCATATATACGAATGATAGAATGGCAAATACAATAAGCGCCACAGTTCGAATTAAGAATATGAATCTCTCTTTTTCCAGCTTTTGTCTCTCGTAAATGTTCATAATAATCTTCTCCTATATAGCTTTTACATTCTCATTAACCACAATATATTGTGCCCTATCCTAGTTATTTTAGCACATTTATAGGAAATGTGAAATAATTTTATTAACCATTTATCTTAATTATTACCCATCTATCTCGATATCCTTAAATGCAGCTTCCCTAATCCATACAGAGACCTTGCCCCCATCTGTATAGAATGTACAGTTGCCGTCATCTTCTATGCGAACTGGCTCGGTGCACTCACCCATGGCATCGTAGAACAGCTCTCCTGCAAACTGCTTGCCTACATACATCCTCTTGCTGCCGCCCTCTGCGTTACTCATAAGCACAGCAAGTCCAGAATCAGGATGCTCCTCATCTCCTGACCTAGTCCAGCCTACAACATGGAAGTCATCGAAATAATCGTGCTGCTCGCCGTAAGCATAGCGACTTCTTATCATAATAAGCTTCTCTAAATTAGGAACTGCCGGTCTGTCTAATCCAGGATGTCCATAGAAATCAGAATAGAATACACATGGAATTCCCGCCTCTCTTAGAAGCACAATTGCGTAAGCCAGTGGCTTGAACCAGTCCTCAATATAGGACTGCAGGCTCTGACCGTACTGGGTATCATGATTATCTACAAATGTTATTGCTTTATCAGGTCTGTATGCAACAAGTGCATTGTCGAATATCATCTTCATGTCGAATCCGGCACCCTGGCAGGATGCATTATAGAAATTATAATGAAGAGTTACATCGAAGAGGGACATTTGGGATTCAACAGTATCAAGATAATTAGTAAGACAACCGATGTCTCCACTCCAGTATTCTCCTACTGCGTATAGTGGCTCCTTCTTCTCCTTCCTAATTCGCTTAAGAAGGTCCTTGTAGAAGTCGAACTTAATGTGCTTAACTGCATCAAGACGAAGGCCATCAATTCCTGTCTCATCAATGTACCAGCATAGCCACTTGAAGATTTCCTCCACAACCTCAGGATTATCCATATCCACATCGCAACCCATAAGATAGTCGAAGTTGCCATTCTCTGCGTCTGTCTGCTGCTCCCATGTCTTGCCTGCGAAGCAGTATAGCTGGCCACCCTGCTTGGTATTCTCATCCCAGTCAGTACCTGTAAAGCAGGTATGGTCCCAGACGAACTTAGAGTATTTCCCTTTTCTTCCTGGAAATGTGAACTTGGACCACACCTTAATCTCACGCTCGCCGCCAGTTACTTCGTTACGATTGTTATTTGCCACAGTGTAAGCCATAACATCTTCTGTCTCATCAGCCCCTAGTCTATGATTAAGGACAATATCTGCAACAACTGCCACACCATTCTTCTGCAAAGTCTTAATGGCGCTGATATATTCCTCCTTGGTGCCGTACTTGGTACGAACTGTGCCCTTCTGGTCGAACTCCCCAAGGTCATACATATCATATACGGCGTAGCCCACGTCATCCTGCTTAGTTGCTTTATATGCAGGCGGAAGCCACACAGCTGTAATTCCAGCGTGGGCTAAGGCAGGCGCCTTAGCAGCACAGCGCTTCCACCAGATACCATCATTACCCAAATACCATTCAAAATATTGCATCAATGTCTCATTTCTCATAACTATTGCCTCTCCTCTCTGACTTTTCTAATAGAGTTTCCTACGAATCATATAACATTTCCTATGAATACTATAGCATTTCCTATATATTATACTCCGTCTAAGATAAAGTTTCACTAATTATTATTGCATTTGCCCGATTCAATATACTATAATTACTGTATATAAGTTTATGTTGAAGAAGGTGTAATAATGGTTAAGGCATCAAAAGAAGCAAAAGTATCATTAGAGCAATTAAAGGCCGTCGGGAATGCTATGCCCGGCGGTTTTGTAATGTACACTGCCGCTGCTCCTGAGAGCATCATATACATTAATAAAGAATTAGCAGAGATATATGGGTGCGATGACGAGGCGGATTTCTTAGAATTTACAAAAGGGGTATTCCCAGGATTGGTGCATCCTGATGACATCATGGAGATTGAGCGCGATATAGTCAATCAGATTAATAGCGACAACAATGATTTCGACCATGTACAGTACCGAGCCCTTAAGAAGTCTGGGGAGGAAATATTCATTGACGATTATGGACGACTGCTTAATACGGAAGAATACGGTGATGTGTACTTCGTGTTCATTCAGGATATTACTGCCATGAAGAAGCTGCAGGATGAAAATATCCGAATGCAGCTGCAGCTAGAGCAGGAGCGTCAGTTAGAGACTGTAAGGGAGGAATTCTTGTTCCACATATCACACGATATAAGAACGCCTATGAATGCCATATCGGGCTACACTTCTCTTGCCCTTAACCATATAGATGATGAAGAATCCCTACGGGAGAATCTTGAGAAGATTAAGCAATCCAGTAACCAGATGCTTCTTATGGTTGACAACCTGTTAGATATTAATGAGATGAAGAAGACGGAGGTTGTAATCGATGCGAAGCCAAGGAATCTATCTAAGGACATTGATGCCCTTGCAGAGCTATTCGTCCCACTTGCCAAGGCTAAGAATATAAGCATGCGCTTCGATTCGACTCTAAATTATCCGAAGCTGTGGCTGGACCTTCGACTATTCCAGCGCATATTCCATTGCATACTTGACAATGCAATTAAGTTCACCGAAGCTGGGGGAAATGTTAAGTTATACGTAACTCAGACTCCTGCTAAGGATGATATGATTAATACAACATTTGTTATAGAGGATACAGGAATTGGTATGTCGCCTGAGTTCATTAAGAAGGCATGTACGCCGTTTGAACGAGAGCTTACCTCTACCCTATCAGGTCAGGAGGGTGTTGGAATCGGTCTTAGCGTGGCAAAAGGATTCATTGATGCCCTTAATGGGGTAATTGATATTAAGAGTTCTAAGGGCGAGGGCACAACTGTTACTATCACCCTGCCATTCAAGCAATTTATCTGGAAAGAGAAGAAGAAAGCAATTCCGAAGGATTGTCGTATTCTGATTGTGGAGGATATTGAGCTTAACAGAGTAATTGCCCAGACTGTATTAGAGGACGAGGGCTTCCTTACGGAATACGCAGAAAACGGCAAGGAGGGCTACGAGGCAGTGCTTAACAACGAGCCTGGCTACTACTCTCTTGTGCTGATGGATATACAGATGCCTGTAATGGACGGATATGAGTCCACAAGGGCCATTCGTGGAATTGACAGAGACGATGCTGCCACCCTTCCCATTGTGGCTCTCTCTGCAAATGTGGGCGAGGACGCCATCAAGGAAAGTCTAGCAAGTGGCATGAACCAGCACATCGCCAAGCCATTCAAACCAGACCAGTTAATCGATATAATTATGAGTTATGTTGAGTAGAGTGTGTTTAGATAAGATAATCCCTCTTCCTATATTGCGGAAGAGGGATTTGTTATTGCAATATAGTCTTATGCGTTAACTAGCATCTTTTCCTCTATTGCCTTTACCTTGTCGATGTCAACATCAAGAAGATCGGCAACTTCTTCTACTGATTTGCCTTTCATAAGCAGTGTCTTGATAAAATGTAACTCTTTTTGTTCACCGCCAGCATCATATCCTTCTTCATATATTCCTTCACCTAAACTACCCATATCATTCACCTCTCCTTTCTTTGGTAACATCATTGGTATATTATATTCGTCTTCTAGTATTCTCTCTTGAGTCTTACTGTCCCTTGACTTGAATATCGTTCCTAGCAATCTTAAGATTGATTCGTTATTCTCGTCAATCTCCGTTCCAAGCCTAATCATATATATCGACATAAGGTCATAATCAGTTACATTCGCCTTGACATCTCCGATAAGTGATTGTTCTTGCATTGAATATTTTGTAATTGTATTTTCCTTATCTGTATTCATTATAACCCATATAGAGTATACTTTGCGAATTTTTTTATAATCAGACTTGTAGAATATAGTGTTTTTCTGGGAAGAAATCATTCTTGATACATAATACACAGCTCTCTTTAGTAGAGGGTAAGTTAAACGCTCATCATTTTGTGCCTCAAGATTAATTATAAGATAAATATAGTCATCTGCATTAGGGGCTTTAGCATTAAACTTAATATCATAGAATATCTTGCCTTCCTTAACAGAATTATCTTCTGTATTACTTCCCGACAGTTCAGGTTCTGTAATGTCTTCTTCATCCACGTCAACTACATTCGTAGACACTTCTATATCGTCAACAATT
>ONCT01000049.1 GCA_900316395.1 uncultured Lachnospiraceae bacterium
TAACAATACTGGGTCAGCCTTAGCCATAGCTTCCTTGAAACACATAGAACCTGCAATGTGGAATGCCATTTCTGAAGAATCGACTTCATGGTATGAACCATCATATACAGTTGCATGTATACCAAGTACTGGGAATCCACAAAGGATACCTGACTTAGCAGCTTCCTCAATACCTTCACCTACTGCTGGGATGTATTCCTTAGGAATATTACCACCAACTACAGTAGACTCGAACTTGAATACTTCCTCTGCGTTAGCATCCATTGGCTCGAACTTAACCTTACAGTGACCATACTGACCACGACCACCGGACTGCTTAGCATACTTGTATTCCTGATCAACAGCCTTAGTAAATGTCTCCTTGTAAGCAACCTGAGGAGCACCTACGTTAGCCTCTACCTTGAACTCACGAAGTAGTCTGTCTACAATAATCTCTAAGTGAAGCTCACCCATTCCAGCGATGATTGTCTGACCAGTCTCTGTATCAGTATGTGCGCGGAATGTAGGATCTTCTTCAGCAAGCTTAGCTAATGCTTCGCCCATCTTCTGCTGACCAGCCTTAGTCTTAGGCTCGATAGCAAGCTCGATAACAGGCTCTGGGAATTCCATAGACTCTAATATAACAGGATGTTGCTCATCACAGATTGTATCACCAGTTGATGTAACCTTGAATCCAACTGCTGCAGCGATATCTCCTGAATATACCTTATCTAATTCCTCTCTCTTGTTGGCATGCATCTGAAGGATACGTCCAACTCTTTCCTTCTTATTCTTAGTAGCATTAAGTACATAAGAACCAGAATTCATTGTTCCTGAATATACACGGAAGAATGCAAGCTTACCTACGAATGGGTCTGTCATAATCTTAAATGCTAATGCTGAGAAAGGCTCATCATCTGATGAATGTCTCTCTGTCTCATTTCCTTCCATATCAACACCCTTAATAGCTGGGATGTCAAGTGGTGAAGGCATGAACTCTACGATTGCATCTAATAACTTCTGAACACCCTTGTTACGATATGCTGTACCACAGCATACTGGAACGGCTGTACATTCACATGTTCCCTTACGAAGTGCTGCCTTAAGATCTTCAACGGCAACCTCTTCACCTTCTAAGTACTGCATCATTAGATCGTCGTCTAACTCGCATACTTTCTCGATTAACTCTGTACGATAAAGCTCAGCATCATCCTTCATATCATCTGGGATGTCTACGATTGAGATGTCCTCACCCTTATCGTCATTGTAGATATATGCTTTCATCTCGAATAAGTCAATAATGCCCTTGAAATCATCTTCCTTACCGATTGGTAACTGAAGAACAATAGCATTCTTACCAAGACGCTCGCGAATCTGATCTACTGCACCATAGAAATCAGCACCTAAGATATCCATCTTATTAATGAATGCCATTCTTGGTACGTTGTATGTGTCAGCCTGACGCCATACATTTTCTGACTGAGGCTCAACACCACCCTTAGCACAGAATACACCTACAGCTCCGTCTAATACACGAAGTGATCTCTCAACCTCTACTGTAAAGTCAACGTGACCTGGAGTATCGATAATGTTGATACGATGCTCAAGTGCACCTTGCTTAGGCTTATTATTCTCTTGAAGTGTCCAGTGACAAGTTGTAGCAGCTGAAGTGATAGTAATACCTCTCTCTTGCTCCTGCTCCATCCAATCCATTGTAGCTGAACCATCATGAGTCTCACCGATCTTATAATTAACACCAGTATAATATAGAATACGCTCAGTTGTTGTTGTCTTACCAGCATCGATATGAGCCATAATTCCAATATTTCTGGTTCTCTCTAACGGATATTCTCTTCCAGCCAAGATTTTTTCCTCCTATATTATTAGAATCTGTAATGCGCGAAGGCCTTATTAGACTCAGCCATCTTATGCATATCTTCTTTCCTCTTAACAGCAGCTCCTGTATTGTTAGCTGCATCCATAATCTCGTTAGCTAAACGCTCTTGCATTGTCTTCTCGCTTCTCTTGCGTGAGAAGAATGTTAACCAACGAAGGCCTAATGCCTGACGACGCTCTGGGCGAACTTCGATAGGTACCTGATAAGTAGCTCCACCGATACGTCTTGCCTTAACTTCTAATGTAGGCATGATGTTGTTCATTGCCTCTTCGAATACGTCTAAAGCACTCTTGCCTGTCTTCTCTTCTACTGTTGCAAATGCACCATATACAATCTTCTGGGCGATACCCTTCTTACCATCAAGCATAATGTTGTTGATAAGCTTAGTAACTACCTTGCTATTGTAAATAGGATCTGCTAACACGTCTCTTTTCTGAGTATGTCCTTTACGTGGCACGTTACTTCCCTCCTTAATCAATAAATTAAATCTTCGGTACTCACTTCAACGGTGTTCGTGCTGATTTATTTCATGATGAAAATAAATTCAACATTTACCATTTACTTGTACTATATGCATTAAATGCATCATTAAATTATTTGTCCTAATTATTTAGCGTCTTTTGGTTTCTTAGCGCCATACTTAGAACGAGCCTGCTTTCTGTTAGCAACACCTGCAGTATCAAGTGTACCTCTAATTACGTGATAACGAGTACCAGGTAAATCCTTTACTCTTCCACCACGAATAAGAACAACACTATGCTCCTGCAAATTGTGACCTTCACCAGGAATGTAGCTTGTTACTTCGATTCCGTTAGAAAGACGAACTCTGGCAATCTTACGAAGAGCTGAGTTAGGCTTCTTAGGTGTAGCAGTCTTAACAGCAGTACACACACCACGCTTCTGTGGAGATGGGTTGTCTGTTGGCTTCTTCTGAAGCGAATTGTAACCCTTTTGAAGAGCTGGTGATGTAGACTTCTTAGATGAAGTCGAACGACCTTTTCTTACTAACTGGTTAAATGTTGGCATTATTTTCACCTCCTTATTCTATAATATGCTGCCATACAATGGCACAAAAAATCTAGCGTGCATACAAACGCACGCTAGAATATTATAATTGCTTTATGCCTTCGTGTCAAGGGTTTTATCCTTTCATTATAAATGTATTAGTCCAGCGCCTCCTTCTTAGGTACTGACACCTTTTCATCGAAGCATTCGAACATCTTATCCATATCGCCCTTATCAGGCTTCTTAGTGATGAGGGATACGATAGGTACTATAATAAGTCCTCCTACCATTGCAACAACACCAGAGTTGATTGATGACTTAAATACAAATCCAAGAACTGGACCCCAGCTTGATACATCAATTCCTGCCATAGAGATTATGAACTGGAATACTGCAAGTCCACATCCCCATATAAAGCAAACAACAACTGATGCCTTGCTCGCTTTCTTAGAATATAGTCCATATAGGAATGGCGCAAGGAACGCACCTGCAAGTGCTCCCCAGGATACTCCCATCATCTGGGCAATAAATGTAAGACCCGGATTAGCATCCTTAATAATCGCAATAACTGCAGATACTGCAATGAAGAACACAAGGAGTATTCTCATTATATTAACCTGGCTCTTCTCAGACATCTTATCCTTCTTAATAGGCTTAATAACATCTAATGTAAATGTTGAGCTAGATGTTAATACCAGTGATGAGAGTGTTGACATTGATGCTGACAGCACAAGTACAATTACGATTGCAACGATTATTCCAGGAAGTGTTGATAACATTGATGGAATAATTGAGTCAAATAGTGGTTGTCCATTATCTCTATATTGAATCTTGTCTGCATACAGTCTTCCAAAGCCACCAACGAAATAACATCCGCCAGCCACAATAAATGCGAATATAGTAGAGATTGTTGTTCCCTTCTGAATATCCTTCTCACTCTTGATTGCATAGAACTTACCTACCATCTGAGGAAGTCCCCATGTACCAAGGGAAGTAAGTAGCACTACAAACAGTAGTGATAATGGGTCTGGTCCAAAGAAGGATGAAAATGCTCCACTTTCCCAACCCTTCGTTGGAATCTCTGATAATCTCTTAGATGCCTCTAATAGTCCACCATTATCATTTACGACAGCAACAATAACAGCGATTATACCAACCAGCATAATTATTCCCTGAATAAAGTCGTTAATAGCTGTTGCCATATATCCGCCAAATACAACGTATACACCTGTAAGAACTGCCATTACAACAATGATTACCCAGTAAGGAATAGAGAATACCATACCAAACAAGCTTGAAAGACCATTATATAATGAAGCAGTATAAGGTATTAAGAATATGAATATTATAATAGAAGAAGCTATTTTAAGTGCTTTACTGTTGTATCTCTTCTCGAAGAAATCAGGCATTGTCTTAGAATCAAGGGACTGTGTCATAATTCTTGTTCTACGACCAAGAATTCTCCATGCAAGTAGTGAACCAATAAGTGCATTACCAAGACCAGCCCATGTAGATGCAAGTCCAAAGTTCCATCCGAACTGTCCCGCATAACCTACGAAGATTACGGCTGAAAAATACGATGTACCAAATGCAAATGCTGTAAGCCAAGGACCTACATTTCTTCCACCTAATACGAAACCGTTAACATCTGTTGCTTCTTTTCTTGTGCGTACTCCCACAGTTACCATTACTACGAAGAATATAACAAGAAAAATTGAACTTAATACGATAGTCATTTCTGTCTCCTCCAAAACACATTTAGCAAATAACGAAAAAACTTCGGCGCATTACCACGCCGAAGTGAATAATAATACTTTTACTTATTTATGTCAATCAAATTCGGTTACGCCTGTTACATCAGCCATGAATACATAGTACAGGAAGTCATTGCCATCGAATATCTTGCAGCCTATGCAGGATACATCTCGCTCCTCACCATCATTCCTAATAATTCTAAAACTAATATTAGCCATCCTGTCATCTGAGAAATTCTGCTGACTAACTATGTCTCTCTCGACTCTCTCTAAATCATCAGGATGAACCATTCCCTTAAAGGAACCGTCAACGAATCTTATAAAATCATCCTTATTAGAGCATCCGTAAATCGATGCAATCTGGCTGTCGGAATACACTATCTCTTCCCGACGGTCTGCATTATA
This sequence comes from uncultured Lachnospiraceae bacterium, assembly GCA_900316395.1. GTDB lineage: Bacteria > Bacillota > Clostridia > Lachnospirales > Lachnospiraceae > RUG191. The sequence goes on from ONCT01000049.1 coordinate 5,041, forward strand.
TACGAAGCTTCCACTCACGCACCTTAGCTTGGTGTATTTGTTCTTAAATTCATCAAAGCTCACATTATCTAAGAAGTAATCCTTATACTCTAGCACACTATTGATATGTCTAAATACATTATCAATCTCAAATGGCTTGGCAATATGAGCATTCATTCCTGACAGCAGCGCCTTATGCTTATCTTCATCATATGCATTAGCTGTTACAGCTATAATAGGTATATTCGCCTTAGTCGGGTCATCTAGTGCTCTTATCATCTTCGAAGCGCTATACCCATCAACATTAGGCATCTGTATATCCATAAGCACCAGATCGTAATACTTAGAATCATTGCCCTTAAGCATTTCAACACATTCAGCACCATCTACCGCTCTCTCAACCTCCAGGCCACTATCCTCTAATAGCTCAATGGCAATTTCAGCATTAAAATCATTATCCTCCGCTAGGAGTATCCTCTTTTTAGAAAGCTCTTCCATATCAATACTTTCAACCTCATCCGAAGACTGATTGTTATCTCTAACAATCTTGTGAGGAATAGTAATTGATATCTTAGTACCCTTACCCAACTTACTATCGATATGGATGTCACCACCCATAAGGTCAATTAGTCTCTTGGATATGGCAAGTCCAAGACCTGTTCCTGTAACATTTACCGTGTCCTCAGACCTCTCTCTTGAGAACTCGTCAAACACATGCTCTAAGAACTCCTCTGACATACCAATACCGCTATCTTCAATAAATGTATTTAGATAACAGTCATTAGGTGTAGGCCCCTGCTCCTGAGTTACCCTCACCCTAATGTATCCTCCTGGAGGAGTATACTTTATGGCATTGCTAATCATATTCATAGCAACTTCTTCTAAGTGAGTTCTATCCATATACAGATAGTTATCTCTTATCTCACTTGTGTACTCACATCTAAGATTCTTCTTGTCGAGACTCTCTCTGAATATATTGAATATTGAGCGATAGAATTTGCCAACATCTGTTGCCTTCTGAGTTATCTCTATCTGACCATTCTCAATCTTGGCCATCTCAAGAACACTATTAATAATACTAAGAAGACTCTGACTTGCAGAATATATATTATTCAAATATTTGCTAAGAAGCTCTTCATTATCCTTCTTCTTAATTGCCAGCTCAGTATATCCCATAATGGCATTCATAGGAGTTCTGATATCGTGGCTCATATTAAATAGGAAATTAGACTTAGCCTTATTAGTCTCTTCAGCCTGCTCCATCTCGGCACGAATCATACCATCTATATTACGGAAGCCACATGCAAAATACAGCCTACCTGTCTTATGCGTTACCCTGGCAAAACAAATCTGATAATAACTCTTAGATCCATCAAGATTATCCCTTAGATAATTAATAGGATATAATTCGCCTTCCTGAACCTTAGTAATAATATTAGGAAATGCTACTTCCTTCCTAACCCTTTCTTTGTCATCCACGTTAACATATCTGTCAATATAATCATTGAACATTTTCTCATAAGAACCATATACAAGGCCCTCATGAATTGCACTGTCAGTGGTGGTATCCTCTTCATTCTGTACAACAAGAGTCATCTTATGAGACCTTGCGCTTATATACCATATAGAGGAATAATCCTGAGACAAAATGTCAACAAGATGGTGTTGTCTCTCTGCCAACTTATCATTAGTAATATCCATTAGAATTCCAATGGATTCTCTAGGCGAGCCATCCTTATTGAAGTACTTCTTACATATAGCACGTACCCATATCTGCTCACCACTTTTCTTATTAATACGATACTCTTCCTCGAATATCTTATCAGGCTCATTATTACTCTCAACCTTGTAGATAAACTTCTCTACCTTAACCTTATCATCAGGAGCAACAACGTCTAGCAAAGCCTCCTTGGTATTATCAAATTCTCCCTTGGCGTATCCTAAAAGCTTAACGAATTCATCAGAATAATATATGCTTCTCGTATTACCTCTCTCATCATATACTGACTGCCATCTGGCTGCACCCATAATCTGATATACAGTATCTATTAATTCAACGCTTGCATCATCACTATAATTGGTGCCATGATACCTGTCTGATAAATGTGAAATATCTGCAAAGGAACCATGCAATACATTAGGGACTCCCTGAGGCATCTCTATGAATTTGCCTGTTGCATTAACAAGAATGTACTCTCCATCCTTATTCTTAATTCTATATTCAACATCAAAATTATCCTGAACACGAGTCGCAGCATCAATCGCTCCTGACATCATAATTCCTACGTCGTCAGGATGAATGTGCTCAATTAGCGCCTCTAATGTATCAGGAAATTCTTCATGCGTATATCCTAGAATATCAAGCATTTCATCTGAGAAATGTATACTCTCTATTCTTCCATTGTCTTTCAGCGTCTCGTACCATGTACCAGATTTAAGCCTGAAGCCACTGCCACTATTATCCACTATAATACCCCCGTATACGAATATACTTTACGAACATAAATATATATTCAATATTATAGCACATATTGTGGGGGATTAGATAAGAATTTATCAAACATATATATTTAGCATAAAAAGAGGGGGCATATCAATTGATGATACGCCCCTCATACATTGTAGCAAATATATTATTGTAATAAATTAAGTATTCCTTGTGGCATCTGATTAGCCTGTGATAACATTGACTGACCCGCCTGTTCTATAACGCTTTGTTTCTGATTCTTAACAATCTCAGTTGCCATATCAGTATCTCTTATCTTGCTTTCAGAGGCTTCCAGATTCTCCTTAGTAGTAGCTGTCACGCTTATGGTATGCTCTATGCGATTCTGTTGCGCACCAATCTCTCCTCTTATACCTGATACAATATCAATTGCACTAGAGATTGCAGCCAGAGAATTCTTAGCATTATCTGGCGATGTTACATCCACACCATCAATTCCTATGATACTTGAATTAAGATATGGTTTCTTAATATACAGTCCATTCTCTGCAGTATCACCTGATTGAATCCAAATCTTGTCCTTGTCAGGAGAAGATCCCGCAGGTGATACAAATCTCATAGACGAGTTGCCAAAATTAGTTGTCTTATTATCGTAAACCCAAAGCTTTCCATAATAATCTCTAGTATACTGTATATGTCCATCAGTAAAAGCCGATGTGTTATTAATAGCGTTAAACATTGTTTGCGCTAATACACTTGGATTGTCTTGTCCCTTCACATTAATTGTCAGAATATGTTTGTCTCCAACTCCACTATAAATATACGATCTGCCCCCTGTCGCTGAGGCATCGGAAAAAATAATATCATATTGTTTACCACTTTCACTGTCCATTACCGACAAACTCTTCCCCATCAAATCCCCATCTGTATATTCCGAACCCAATTTGGAAAAATCCATCATTATAGACGAATAAGGATAACCCACTCTACCCGCATATCCAGGTTGCCCCTCTGTAACAACGTCTGCACTTTTTCCCGTCTTACGCATTGGTCCTGTAATGATTAATGGTTCTGAGAAATCAGGTTTTCCTTTTAAGTGATTACTGTCTAACACATTTGATAAGCTACTTATAGAAGACGTCTCCTCCATGTCATGAAACACTGGCATATCATTAAAGGTTGTTGTGTCAGATATTCTATCTATTTCAAGTTTTAGCTGATTTATTTCACTCTGAATACTATTATGATCTTCTTGGGAATTAGTCCCATTAGCAGCCTGAACACATAGTTCATTCATCCTATGAAGCATAGACTGAATCTCACTCATTGCGCCATCAGCCACCTGACAATAAGATATCCCATCTTGAGAATTCTGTTCACCACGAGAAAGCCCTCTTATCTGCTTACGCATTTTCTCGGATATAGACAGACCGGCAGCGTCATCTGCCGATCTGTTAATCCTATAACCCGAAGAGAGCTTCTCCGTTGTCTTTTGTTTGCTCACAGCATTAATATTAAGTTGTCTGCTAGTGTACATGGCCATTATATTGTTGGCAACTACTGTAATACCCATATAACCTCTTCATACAACTCTATACCTTATAGACTTATCCCTCGGTACTAATTACTTATAAGCCTGAGTTACACCTGTAGCTGGACTAATAGTCGCTTTAATAGTTCCAACGTCATCCCATGGATCCATAGTTAGTCCCAATGCAGGAGTTCCCATCAATGAGAAATATATTGTATTAATGTTTTCATTATTATCTGTTCCAACGAAATAATACGGATCTCCCGTTGACCAAACAAACTCATCATTAGGTGGATTTAATATCATATTTGCTGGTACAGCATAACCAGCTGGATTCAGCACATTAGCTTCAACGTTAGTTTGTAAACTTGTAAGATTATAGTCAAACACTCCTCCAACAGGATGCTTGCCACCTGGAGCTTCTCCAAATTTGTCGCCATTCATTTCGTATGTAAATCCTACACTAACGGGGAAGTTTCCTCCGTTTGTTACTGTTATTTTATTATTATTTCCATCAACCTGGTCCATGTTCCAGCCACCACCTGGTTTGCCAGAAGCTCCTGGAGTATATTTGTGTTGTTCTGGATCCCACGTAGATCCATAATCATACTCAAACTGCATTGCACCCCACGTAAGATCCACTATATATACAACACCTTGTCCACCTGTTATCTTTGCTCGAACCGGAATACTAACTTCAGGATTCTTATCCCCTTTATTGACTAGAGATGCCGATGAACCATCAAAAGTTCCTGTTCCTTCATATCGATATCCTTCTGCAAACACAGTCGCTGACATAGATAGCGTAGCAACCATACAAAAAACCATCACCAGTGCTAGTGCTAACACCTTTCTTCTCTTTTTAATCCTCTTCATATTCTTTTCCTCCTTGATTTAATATGAGTTAATAATACTCAAACCGCCTTACCACGGTTGAAGTTTCAAAGATAATTCTGTCGTTCCTTCACTAGTGAAGGATTCATCTGTATATGCATATATTTTTACAATAACGTCATATGCCCTATTATCTACACTGTTATTATTTATACTTTCTATATACTCTCCAGGCTTTATATATCCCGTCTTATATAATATCTTCTGTGTATCCTTATCTATAATTTCACATCCAAGCAACACACTGTTAGATATAGGATTAGTAAAGTATATATTAACATCACCATTTTGTTGCTGATACAGATTTGATGCCATCTGTACTATATATCCGTAATCAGTCTTAACAGAACCATATAAATAATCATTGTCTACTACTGGCACACCTACCTTTGAATCCTTGTCATGACTTGGCGGTGTAAATCTTGCAAGCACGATATATGTAACGAAAACTATCACAACTAAACTTATTGTAACTATAATCGGTATAAGTATAGAACGTCTCTTTTTTTCCATTTTAGAAAACAGCAATTGTTTCCCTGTAATTGTTGCCATTATTTGTATTTATCCTCTCCAGTTACTAATTAGTCAGAAAACGATACTTTCACAGGAAATTCTGTATCAATCATTGCCTTATTCTCCGACACCTCATTATACGCTCTCATAACAGCGAACCCCTTTATCTCGCTTCCTGAAAGCGATTCTACATTTGACACTGGCAAACTCTTGATACTATATCCTGGAGAAACCGCTCCAGATTTTCCTACAGTAACTCTTTCGCCTATATCATTAACCACCTGAAGCTCCACAACAATCTTGTTAACGTTATTAGATGGATTTGTGAAATTAATCTTACATATTCTAGCAGTTCTTGAAATTTCAACCTCTTCGTACAGTTCTAATGATAATTCACGTTCATTATTCTTCTTACCATTATCACTATCATTCTTTTCTTGCCCCGGATCTACCTCAATCTTGGCATAATCCTTACCAGAATTAAGTGCCGCCACAATGGTAAAGTAACCTAGCACACCAATAATAATTGCTATTAACGCAATTAATAATATATACACAAAAGGCGGAATTATCATCTGACGCTGTAATACGCTATAGCATCTGTCTAATGTGCCTTCATTGTTAACAACAATTCCTGCTGCGTTATATCTCTCATCCTTAGCCTTTAATCTTACTACGCTTCCACAACAAGATATTCGTCCCGCGTTAAGTCCACAGATTCCTGCTAAGTTCTTATCACTTTGTACTCTTCCATCGAATATAAGATTGGCTACTACACCCTTAAGATATCCAAAGAGACCTACATATAATGCATTCTCGTCCTTAATTGTTCCGTTCCATATAAGATGATTCCTGCCATCGAATACACCACGAAATGCACAGTCTCTTTTGATTCCTACAATAGGAATATGCTTCCCCTTAAAGTCAAGATCACAATCAAGATGTACCGTTGCATCTATGTATTTCTTATCTTGATTGTTGACTCCTTCAGCAAACAGCATATAGTCATTTACTGATTTAATGTGTAGAATCTTCTTATCTTTGCTATTGATTCCTACATGCCAGTTATTATCCTGAAATCTTACGAGATTATTATCTCCCGCATACTCCCAGCATTTTGTCGATTCAAATCCTAATCTCTTGATATCTGATGTCTTCTGTATTAGATAATCTGTGTTACACTGACCATCAGAAGAATATATCTCACTACAGATTCCTTTAGATATTAAAGCACTTGTACTTAGACTTCCTGTACTGGTATATACTAATGTCTTCTTAGACTTCTCATTCTTATTCCATATTGAATAGCAATCCTTAATTGTGCCACTATTCGTTGCCGCTAATGCAGCTATTACTGCCATAACCTATATTCTCCTATTGCGACGTAATGAACTTCCATAAAAACAAAGCAAGGAAGAACGTCATAATAAAGTTGACAATGCCAAGCGCTATATTAACCCATGATAAGCGCTTTATTGACTTAGCTGTCACCTGACTTGCAAGCTGCAATAGAGAATCATCCATATCCTTGAATAATTCTTCTATAGTAATGTCTTCATTAATATCTTCATTTGTACCTTCATCAGCACCTTCAACAACCTGATTACTAACCGTCGCATTACTACGACTTACCTGAACGCTCTCTACTGGCACCCTAGGTTCTGTTCTTACAGCTTCTACAGGTTTATCCTTCTTGTTCAGCTGGCTTATCTTCTGTATGCAGGTGTTACACACCACATTATTAATAGCCTCTTTACCACAAAGCACACAATCAGAAGCACTTACTCCAGTCAGAAGCATTGATAATCGTTGTATATATCTCTTGCCAAATATTGAATCTCTAAAGTAGGTTCTGTCCTTAATCTCGGACAGAACAGTATCTATATCATTATTGTCTGAGTAGTCACATCTCCCCGAAATATCACATATCTCTTCGACTACTCTCTTCTCATTCTCTCTGTTCATAATCTCCATCAAACACCGATTATCACCAACTCATATTGCTCATAAGTTTGCCAGACGAGTGATATACGTCAGTATCTATATCGGCACAATTCTTTAAAATATAACACTTTTTTCACATTTTTATAATATATTTATAATATTTTATCATATTCACTATTTTTTTACAATTATAGTAGTTATCTAACATTTATATACTGACCTATTCACATACGCAAAGGAGGCTTAAATGTTCGAATTACATAAACAAAGTGTAGAATATGAAAACAAATCTCTCAGGCTGCCCAAGGAGCTAATAGAAAAAGTACAGCTTCTAGCAGATGAATATAACATGTCTTTCAATAAGGTTGTGATTGAATGTGTAGAATACGCACTCAATAATATGAAACCCAAAGAGGAATAAATTTTGCTTTTAATCTCCAATTTATATATAATTTATAGGAAGGTATAATGTATAAGGGAGATTAAAAGTATGGATTTTCTTACGTTAAAAAAGTCGAATTGTAAAAACTGTCATAAATGTATCAGGCATTGTCCTGTAAAATCAATTAGATTCTCTGGAAACCAGGCTTATATAATAAGTAATGAATGCATATTGTGCGGTCATTGTTTTGTTGTGTGTCCGCAGGATGCCAAGCAGGTTGTTGACGATACTGAGAAGGTTAAAGTTCTTATCCAGAGCGGCGACCCTGTTATAGTATCTCTTGCCCCTTCTTTTATTGCCAACTTCGAAGGCGTTGGTATCAATTCCATGAGAAAGGCACTTAAACAGCTTGGGTTTGCTGATGCAGAGGAAACTGCCATCGGTGCTACCATCGTCAAAAAAGATTATGACAGAATGTGTGACGAAAGCGAGAAAGATGTTATTATCAGTTCCTGCTGTCACTCTATAAATCTTCTTATACAAAAACATTTCCCAGAATTAATACATCACTTAGCAGACACCCTGTCTCCTATGCAGGCTCACTGCAAAGACATAAAAAAACGCAATCCTAATGCCAAAACGGTATTCATCGGACCATGCGTATCGAAAAAGGATGAGGCTGCCCACTACGAAGGAATAGTTGATGCTGTTCTTACCTTCGAGGAGCTGGCTAAGTGGCTGGCTGATGAGGATATTCCATTGGATATGGATGTTGATGATACCAATGAATCTAAGGCAAGATTGTTCCCTACAACAGGTGGCATTCTCAAGACAATGGAGAAGCGTAATCCTGAATATACTTATCTTGCACTTGATGGTGTTGATAATTGTATTGCCGCTCTTAAGGATATTAAGAATGGCAACGTTCATAAATGCTTTATTGAAATGTCGGCCTGTGCAGGAAGCTGTATTGGCGGACCGATTATGGAGAAATATCACAAGTCTCCAATTAGACATTATAGGGATGTAATTGAATACGCTGGCAATGAAGACTTTGATGTTGAGCAGCCAGACAGAATTGACTTAATTAAGCAATTCGACATCATCACCCAGGATGACCCTAATCCTTCAGAGAAAGAGATTAAAGAAGTCTTAAAACAGATGGGCAAATACTCTACAGCAGACGAGCTTAACTGTGGCACCTGTGGATATAATACCTGTCGTGAGAAGGCTATTGCAGTTATTGCTGGCAAGGCGGAAATCTCCATGTGTCTTCCTTATCTTATGGACAGGGCCGAGAACTTTACAGATACAATTACTAAGATTACTCCGAATGGAATTATCATTCTTAACGAGAGTCTCGAGGTTCAACAGATTAACGAAAATGCTCTACGAATCTTCAATCTTAAGAGCGACAAGGATATCCTTGGTGAAAATGTTGTTAACCTCCTTGATACGACTGATTTTATAACTGCACTATATGATGGTATGGTTATTCGAAACAAGCACGAATACCTCTCAGAATATAGAAAATATGTAGAGAAGACCATTGCATATGACAAGAACTACAGACTGCTTCTATGCATTCTTCATGATGTAAGTAATGAAGAGACACAACGTGTGAAGAAGGAAAATATCAGCAAACAGACAATTGAGATTGCTGACAAGGTGGTTGACAAGCAGATGCGTATTGTACAGGAGATTGCTTCACTTCTTGGTGAAACAACTGCAGAAACCAAGATTGCTCTTACAAAGTTAAAGGAGTCAATTAGCGATGAATGATCTATATGCTGACATTGGATACAAAAGTATAAATCACAAAGGCGAGCAGCTGTGTGGTGACCATGTGGATATAGTTAAGCAGGATGACAATTCCAGTGTTGTTGTATTAGCTGACGGTCTTGGAAGTGGAGTTAAGGCAAGCATATTATCAACCTTAACCTCTAAGATTATATCTACAATGGTAGCTCAGGGGCTTCCACTGGAAGAATGTGTCTCAACTATTGCTGCCACACTTCCTATTAATTCAGAGCATGGGGTTGCCTATTCAACATTTACCATACTCCATATATTAGATAATGAAACGGTTGACATTATTGAATACGAGAACCCTGATGTAATCTATATAAGAGACGGCGAAGTATATGAGTTGTCTCGTGAGGAGCTTATGATTGAGGGCAAGAAAATCTACTCTTCAACTGTTAAGCTTCAGGTTGGCGATGTTATTACTGCCATGAGTGACGGCTGTCCTTATGCAAGCCCTGACAAAAGCTACAATTACGATTGGAGCCCTAAGGATATTGCTGATTTTCTTATGACTATTACAATGGTAGATTATAACGCCAAGACACTTGCTACTATGCTAATTGACCAGGTGTATCAGGAATATGATTCTAATCCTATCGACGATGCAACTGCATGTGTTGTTAAAATTAGACCTCGGGCTCAGATAAATGTATTATATGGTCCACCTCGCAATCGAGATGACTGCGAACGTATGATGAACCTCTTCTTCTCGAAAGAGGGAAAACATATTATATGTGGTGGTACAACCTCGAAGATTGCTGCTGAATATCTTGATGCTCCTCTTCGTGCAATATCAGGAAGTGGCGCTGATGGTATCCCTCCAATCTCTAAGATTGATGGAGTTGATCTTGTTACAGAGGGTTCAATTACAATTAATAAAGTGTTAGAATATGCTAAGGATGCAATTGGCAAGAACGAGCTTTATCAATACTGGGGCTTTAATAATAACGGTGCGGCACAGATAAGTCGTCTGTTATTCGAAGAGGCAACGGACATTGACTTCTTCGTGGGAAGGGCCATTAATCCTGCTCACCAGATATCGTTTACACCATTGTCATTCGATATCAAGATGAAATTAGTTGAAGAATTAACTGAATGCCTAAAGAGCATGGGCAAGAATGTGAGAGTCAGCTATTTCTAATATATTATGATTTCTATATCTTTATGTAGGAGATAAATAATTATGGAAGAAACTAATGCAAATAATACCAAGCCAAAAAGAAAAATGTCATCTAAGGCGCAAACATTAACATTTGTTGCCCTATCAACGGCTATCACCTGTATACTTGGCCCACTTTCAATTCCCATTGGACCTGTGCCAATTAGCCTTACAA
>ONCT01000006.1 GCA_900316395.1 uncultured Lachnospiraceae bacterium
ATTATCACCCGTCATACCAAATTGAATAGCTGGTACGCTTAGAATAGCCGCAGCCATATCAATAGCAACATAAGGTACTGTTGGCATAATAACCATATTAGTTAATCCAGATAAAGCAGATAGATAAGATCCTGCAATAATGTTACCAATTTCTTTTATGGCAGATAAATCCATCTCATCAAATTCTGCATCATAATCAGCAGGTTTCATCATAAGTCTGTTAACAAGATTACGTGCAGATTGCTTATCCATTAAGAACATCATTGAACCTTCAATGTCATGCTCTACACCAAGCAAAATACCTACAATAATTTCGTCTTCAGCCCCCATTGAAGAACCAATCTTCTCTACAGGCAATAGCTCAACCTTAGGAACATGCATATTAATTCTTAGATTAAGCATATTCGCAATAGCTGTTGTAGCATTACCTGCACCTATATTACCTATCTCTTTCAATACATCGAGATAGAGTGCATTAACCTCTTCAAAACTAAGTTTGGACATATTAAAACTCTCCAATCATAATATAGACTATTTATGCAGTCTCAACTTCTCCTACAATTGATGAAATCTCAAATATAGAAACAAGTTCATCACCATCTTTACCAATACCATTGATATAGTTGGCATCAGCTCTTCTATTGGCGTTAGAAACATTTCTGTCAATGTCACTCTCGCCAAGGTTAATAACCTCTTTGACTTCATCAACAATAATACCAATGAGACCAAGATTTTCTAATTTCAGAATAATAATTCTAGACTTATTAGTATAGACATCGTCCTCTAAGCCCATTTTACGTCTTACACTCATAACTGGAACAATCTCACCACGTAGGTTGATTACGCCAACATAGTAGTGTGGAGCCTTAGGAACTCTGGTAATCTTCTGCATACGAACAATGTTATCTACATAAGATATATTAAGACCATATTGTTCACCACCAATTTTTACAACAATATATTGAATCTTTTCCTGATCAATAATTTCCATTTCATTAGCCATGATTAAACCTCCAAATTATACTAAAGCATTAACATCAATAATCAATGCAACTTCACCATCACCAAGAATTGTAGCACCATTGATAATCTTATTATTATCAATAGTTTTACCAAGAGATTTAATAACGATTTCTTGTTGTCCCATTAGATTGTCAACAACTAAGCCTGCATAATTATCACCCTTCTTGACAACAACTACTGTTAAGTAATTGTCCTCGCTCTCCTTAGGCTCTGAGTCAAGTAACTCATCAAGTCTAATTAGAGGAATAACAAGTCCTCTAAGGTGAATAACCTCTTTAGCCTGTACATACTTGATATCAGATACAGATATATTCTCAATATTCTGGATTGAGCCAAGTGCTATAGCATACTTCTCATCACGAATCTCAACCATCAATGCTTGTATAATAGCAAGAGTTAGTGGAAGTCTAACTGTGAATTTAGAGCCAACTCCATATTCACTCTTAACCTCAACATCTCCACCTAATGCTTCGATATTAGATTTAACAACATCGAGACCTACACCTCTACCAGAGATATCTGTAATCTTCTTAGCCATTGAGAAGCTTGGCATAAATAGGAAATCAATAATCTCCTTATCTGTAAGATCTTCAGCAGCATCTTCAGTAACAAGGCCTCTCTCAATTGCTTTCTTCTTAACATTCTCAGTGTCAATTCCGCCACCATCATCCTTAACGACGATAATTACGTTATTACCTTCCTGATAAGCATTAAGCTCAATCTTACCTTCTTCTGGCTTACCTCTTTGCTTTCTAAGCTCAACATCTTCAATACCATGGTCAGCAGAGTTACGAAGCAAATGTTGAAGTGGATCACCAATCTGGTCAACAACAGTTCTATCTAACTCTGTCTCCTCACCACTCATGATTAGATTCATAGGCTTGTCAAGCTTACGAGACAAGTCACGAATCATACGAGGGAATTTGTTAACAGTTGTTTCAATAGGCACCATCCTAACCTTCATAACAGATTCATGAAGATTAGTTGTAATTCTCTCTAAGTATTCTATCTGTTCATGGAAGCTTTGAGACTCAAATCCCTGTGCTCCATTATTTCCTTCAGTTGCACTAATAGACACCAGCGAGTTCTTAGCAATAATAAGCTCTGACACCTGATTCATTAAAGCATCTAACTTCTCAATATCTACACGAACTGTTCTTGCTGTAACAGGCTTATTACTTGCCTTCTTAGCCTTATTCTGATTACTCTTACTTTGTTCAGCAGCCTTCTTAGCAGCTTTAGCTTCAGCCTTAACAGGAACCTTCTTCTCTTCTTCCTTAGGCAATTCTTCTTCAGCAATATAATCAGCAGGTGTAACTGTATCAAACTCAACCTTCTCTATCTCAGATACTGCACAAATAGCATCCTTAATAGGCTCAAACTCAGATTGAGTAGCAATAATCAAGCTAAAATGAAGATCGAATCTCTCATCTTCAATATCCTGAGAACTTGGGCTAAACACAAGAATTTCACCAAAGTCTTCTATAGCCTTGAATACAAGGAATGCTCTTGCAGCCTTAAGCAAGCAATCGCTTTGAATATATACAGTACATCCATATAATTTGAGACCAGAATCAGCTGCTTCAGTAAGCTTACTCTTATTAGATTCTTCAACTTCAATAGACTTAAATGGCGCGTCACTTGAACCACCTTCTGATTTACCTTCATCAGAAGCTGCTTCTTCTGCAGGAGCTGCCTCTTCTGCAGGTGCTGCGTCTCCACCACCTTCAGACTGCTCAAGATAATTGTTAAGCTTCTTAATAAGTACTTCATTATCATTAGTACCTTCATCAGAAGTCGACTTAACAGTTTCAAGGTATTCTTCAACTGCACTTAGACATTCAAATAGAATGTCAATCATGTCGGAATTAACCTTTACATTGCCATTTCTAATTTCCTGAAATACATTTTCCATATCATGGGTAAGATGTTGCATTCTCTTAAAGCCCATTGTACCAGCCATACCCTTTAATGAGTGAGCGGCACGGAATATTTCATTAATTGTATCAGCATTCTCAGGCTCTTGCTCAAGTGCCATAATATTATCACTTAAGCTTTGAATATGTTCTGCTGTTTCATCAATAAAGATGTCGAGATATTGACTTATATCCATAATCATTAACCCCCTAGTTTCTTAGATATAGTTTCCGCAATTTGTTTTAAAGGAACAGATACATCAGATAGTCCTGCTTCCTCTACTGCTCTAGGCATACCATAAACCACACAAGTTTGTTCATTTTGTGTGATACAATATACATTCTTTTTTTCTTTTAACTCAGCGATTCCTTTAGCGCCATCAGACCCCATGCCCGTTAATACTACGCACAAAACTGATTCTACATTAGTATCAATTAAGGACTCATACATAACATCTGCATTTGGTCTAAGATTGTTAATAGGTGGACCTTCATATACTTTTGCAATGAGCTTATTAGAAGAATTCATACCAATTTCAAGATGCTTCCCTCCCTGTGCAATATATACAGTGTCAGGAAGAAGCACTTCTTTATCAGTCGCTTCTTTAACAGTAAGCTTCGACATTCCATCAACCCGCTCTGCAAGAGAATGAGTGAATCCTGACGGCATATGCTGTAATACAACCATCGGGACTCCCAAATGCTCTGGCAACATAGGTAACAAAGTATGTAAAGCCTGAGGACCTCCTGTGGAACACGCTAGGGCAATAATTCCATATTTCGTGGCTTTTCCCATAGCACATACTCCTAAACAGTTATTTAATGAGATTATATCATTATAAATGCTTCTCAGTAGTGCATAGTCATCCAAATATGGAATAATTTTCAGACTATTCTAACTTTTTATGTCTATTTCGCCTCTCTTCTTCAAAAATATATCTTATAATACGCTCTTGTATCTTAGTATCCTTGAATAAAAACTTCATTCTATATGAATACTTCTTATTATCTGGATTGTATTCCTTACCTAATATATGTGCCACAACCTCGAGATTTGTCTTCTTATTATTAAGAAGCACCTCAAAATGAAGGAACAGGTAGTTAATCTCTTCTAAATCCTTCTCAGTAATGATCTTCATTCCACCACCTGAAATGTCAAGTATGGTGCCAAGTCCTCTAACAGCCACAGGTCTTGTTGTATCCTTAATCATTTCCTTAACATCAGCCATCTTCTCAGCTTCACCCTCGTCATCCTCTAGTGACAGGAATAATAGGGGTATGGAACATTCCATTCTGTAGAATTCTCGTCTCTGGAACTTAACAATATCACCTGATATTTCACTTTTCATCAAGTAGAAATTGTCCTTTTTGAAACGTTCTGTAACAGTTCCTTCAGCCTTATACAATCCACCTGATGTAGTAAATACGAATTCATATCTTACATTCAATGGTAGAAGGAGAATCTTGCCTCCCTGTGTAGGCATATGCAATATAAAGTTACCACTTTCATCAAGATCAAATACAGAAGTCATATATGTACCGACTCCTTTAGAGCCTTCATTCCTATTGACCTCCTGCAATAATCTAAGATCCACTTTACTTCCAGGTTTAATCTCTTTTGTATCCATACACTTCTCCACCTAACACATAGTACTATTTAATGAAACTACTAAATATCTGTGAAATACCCCATTTATATGTAATCTTCTCTTCAAGTAATTCATAGGCAATTGTTTCAAAAGCCTTTGTAGATTTTGCCTTTGGATAAGACAGGGAAACTATCTTCTGATTCCTAACAGCCTTCTCTAGCGTATCATCCTGCGGAACCATACCTAAGTATTTGACCTCTCCATTTAAAAACTTCGTAGTAACAGTCTTAATCTTATTATATACTGCCATTGCCTCATCTTTTGAATTAACCTTATTAGCAACAAGTCTAATATTGGTTCCATTCTTAATGAAGCCTGGATTCTTATACAAAGCCTTAATAAGTGAATAAGAATCAGTTAATGAGCTTGGCTCAGGAGTTGTAACAAGAACAACCTCTGGTGATGCTAACACAAAATCCAATACAGAATCTGATACACCAGCACCTGTATCGATAATCAACACATCTGTAAGCTCGTTAAGATATGATAGATTAGATATTAGGTAATCTATCTGTGACTTATTCAAATTGTTAAGACCTACTATTCCCGAACCTCCTGAGATAAATCCAATATCCTCCGGTCCTTTTGTAATAATATCTTCTATTTTCATCTCACCCTCTAATAACTTAGTGAGATTATATTTAGGAACAGTCCCAAACATCACTTCAACATTTGCCAGACCAAAATCAGCATCGAATATAATTACTCTTTTGCCCATTTTCCTAAAATGAACAGCCAGATTAACAGCCATATTCGACTTGCCAACGCCTCCCTTACCACTTGTAATGGTAATTACCTTAGCATTGGAAATGTTTCTTTGCTCTTGAAGTTTAACAATGTTCCTAAGCTGTTGTGCTTGATCCATCTAGTTGCCTCCTAATAACTGTTTAACAAGTTTCTGAGTATCAACAACTTCGATGTCATCTGGAACATTCTGACCGTTGGTAACATAGGATAAGTTATTACCTGAGTATAACTTACAGTTAAATATATTACCAAGGTTAACAGTCTCATCTAACTTAGTAAAAATCATATTAAAATCAGTAAACTCTTTGTATGAGTCAATTATTTCCTTAAGATCACGATACTTTGTAGTAGCAGAAAGTAAAAGGTATACCTCCCTTTCGAACTTATCATCAAGAGAGCTTATTAGCTCGATACTCTTGCTTCTCATCTCATTGTTCTTATGAGAAAATCCTGAAGTATCTACCATAATGTAGTCATATCCCGAAAGCTTCTCAACCTTGTCCGACAATTCACTTGGTTCATATATTACGGATAGTGGTATCTTCATAATTGAAGCATACTCACCTAATTGGTCTGCTGCCTTGATTCTGTAGGTGTCAATAGTAACAAGTGCAACTTCCTTCTTCATCTCTATTTTATACTTTGCAGCAAGTTTTGCAACTGTTGTTGTCTTGCCAACACCTGTAGAGCCAATGAAGAATATTACTTTAGGACCTTTTTTAGCTGGTGTTATTGTGGCAGGCTGTCCCATCTTGAGTATCATCTTCTGATATACATTAGAGATAAGGAAATTCACCTTATTGCCATTCTTAAGCACCTTTTCCATGTCGAATAGAAGCTGATTAATATATTTCTCATCAACATCATTATCAAGAAGTGTATTATACAATGTCTTAACAAACTTATGATTGTTAGATGTTCTTGGTTTGGAAGGCACTTCTCTAACCACTTCATCAGAAACCTCTTCTACAGCCTCATTTACTGGAGCTGAAACAGGCTGCTTAGCAGCAACAGTGCTTTCTCTTACAGGCTCATTTACTGGAGCTGTCGCTGGCTTTGGTACATTTTGAGGCGCAGCTTTAGGCTGTTCATTTTCACGAAAAATCTTACTAAGCTCTGCAAACTGTCTCTTAGTCTCCTCTAACTCCTCATCACTACTTCTACTTACTGGTGGAACCTTAATGTCCTGATCAGCCACAGCGTCAAAATGTGGTTTTGAATCGTTACCTGGTTTAGAATCAGTATCCTCGTCAATCATAGCAGTCACTTCAAATACGCTTTTTTTGCCAATGCCAAGAAAGCCTCCTGACTTCTTCTCGTCAACATTCATTATCTCAGCGTCCTGCCCTAGTTCTTTCTTCGCTAAAGCAATGGCTTCTTCTTTACTATTACCTTGGTATTTCTTAATTGTCATTATTCAAAGTCACCATCCCTACCGATTGTAATTCAACATTTGATTCTATTTCACTAAAGGAAACAACAATTAAATCTTTGAAATATTCTTCCGTTAACTTCTTGTAATACATTCTAACAATTGGAGAACATACAACAATTGGCATCTTGCCAACGTCCTCTAATTTCTTAATCTCTACTTCCGTAGAATCCATTATCTTCTTAATAGTCTCAGGGTCAAGTGTAAGATATGCACCCTGGTCAGTCTGCTTGATTGAACCCATTATCTCCTGTTCTACCTTAGGGTCTAATGTGACAACATCTGTCTTCTCATTAGGCACAAAGTATTTGCCAGAGATAGCCGACTTAAGTCCTTGTCTTACATATTCTGTCAGAACATCTGTATCCCTTGTTGTAGAAGCTTTGTCAGCGAGAATCTCGAAAATGGACAGAAGATCTCTAATAGATATTCCTTCCACAAGAAGATTCTGTAATACCTTCTGAATGTCACCAAGACCCAAAAGTGCTGGTGTAAGCTCATCAACAACTGCAGGATTAGATTCCTTAAGATTGTCAATAAGGTTAGACACATCCTGACGAGTAAGCAACTCAGCAATATGTCTACGTATAACCTCAGTCAAATGAGTTGCAATAATAGATGGCGGGTCAACAACAGTATAACCCAGACTCTCAGCCATCTCTCTCTGACTTTCAGTAATCCATATAGCAGGCAAGCCGAAGGAAGGCTCAGTTGTAGGTATACCAGCAATCTCTTCTTCAATATACCCCGGATTCATAGCCATATAATGGTCGAACATTATCTCGCCTTCTGTTACCTGTATTCCTTTTATCTTAATAATATATTGGCTTGGATTAAGCTGAATATTATCTCTTAGACGAATTATTGGAACTACTGTACCAAGCTCTAAAGCAATCTGTCGTCTAATCATAACTACTCTGTCAAGCAAATCTCCACCCTGATTAACGTCCGCAAGCGGGATGATGCCGTATCCAAATTCCAACTCAATTGGATCAACCGACAGTAAGGATACAACATTCTCTGGTTTTCGAATCTCTTCCGCTTCGGACTCCTCTTGGGCGACCTCCTCTTGTATGGTTTCTTCTCCTATGGTCTTCTTCATTGAAAAGCCTGCAACAATAAATGCTGCACCAAAACCAGCAAATAGGAATATATTAAGAGGAGTTACTATTCCAAGTCCAATTAGCACTCCACCAACCATAAATAATACTTTAGGTATTCCAAACAATTGATGTATAAGTGTATCGGAGAATTCCTCATTCTCTTTGGCACCCTTAGTTACAAGAATACCAGTTGATAGCGAAATAAGAAGGGAAGGAATCTGCGCTGTAAGTCCATCACCAATGGTAAGGATTCCATATTGCTGAATAGCTTCTGTGAATCCAAGTCCATTATTCATAACTCCCATAACTGTTCCACCTATGAAGTTAATAAATGTGATAATAAGACCTGCTGTAGCATCTCCTTTTACATACTTAGTAGCACCGTCCATAGAACCATAAAAGCTCGATTCATCCTGAATCTTCTGTCGCTTTTCTTTAGCTTCTTCATCTGTTATGGCTCCTGTATTAAGGTCGGCATCAATAGCCATCTGTTTACCTGGCATAGCATCAAGTGTAAATCTTGCTGATACCTCAGCCACACGCTCAGAACCTTTATTGATTACCATGAACTGGATAATAATTAATACGATAAATACGATTGCACCAATTACGAGATTACCTCCACCAACGAAGGAACCGAAGGTCTCTACTACATTACCAGGAGAACCCGTTGTAAGAATAAGTCTCGTAGATGACACGTTAAGTGATATTCTGAAAATTGTTGTAAATAAGAGCAATGTTGGGAAAAATGATAAGTCTAAGACTTCCTTAACAAATAATACATTTAAAAGGATAATCAAAGCCATGGAAATGTTAACTGCCAACATTATATCAAGCACAAAAGAAGGAATTGGGATGATAAAGAATATTATAGCCGCCAGCAAATAAGCCGCAACTCCAATGTCGGTTCTTTTTACAGCAAAACCATCCATATCGATTCCTCCTTTCTATGATTAGTTGTATCTTGTGATTAGTATAATATATTATAAATTATTAGCATTACTATTGAATTTCGTAAGCTTGGCAAGAATGTTAGCAACTGCTTCAAACATCTCAGGTGGTATCTTCTGGCCGATATCACAAGCAGCATATAACGCTCTTGCAACATATACATCTTCCCTGACTAATATATGATTTTGAATTGCCACATCCTTAATTCGTTGTGCAAGATAATCCTGACCTTTGGCAACAACAACAGGGGCATCTTCTTCATCAGGATTATATCGTAGAGCTACCGCTATGTGTGTAGGGTTGGTGATTACAACATCTGCCTTAGGCACATCCTGCATCATACGCCTCTGTGAAGCCTCTCTCATACGTTGCTTCTGCTGACCTTTTATCTGAGGATCTCCTTCAGTATCCTTATATTCATCCTTGATTTCCTTCTTAGTCATCTTCATGTCTTCATTGAACTTATGTCTCTGGAATAAGTAGTCAGCAATGCCAACCACAATATATACAAGGCTTATCCTAATTCCCGTATCAATAATAATATCACCTACAAGCTGTATAGCCTGTGCCAAAGGAATATCATATAACAGGAACAATTCATTGGCATGATCCTTAATTGTTATATAAGCTATATAGAATATAAGGAATATCTTAACAATAGATAATCCAAGGTCAAATAGCGCCTGTTTTGACACTATTCTCTTAAATCCATTAATTGGATTGAATTTACTAAGCTTAGGCATCATTGGCTTAGCTGATACCTTCCACTTAACCTGAACTACATTAATAACAAATGCTGCTACAAATCCTATTGCAAAAAAAGGTGCACACATAAGTAACATCTGCAGTACAGCATCAATAAATACGCTGCTAACAGTCTGTACAGACAATCCTTTTCTATCAGTTGCAATGATATCAGGTATCGCATTAAATACTCTATTATATGCACCAAGCATTCTGTCTCCAATAAATGAGACAAAAAACCTTAGTGAAAAGAACAATGTCAAAAGTCCTGCCGCATTGCCTAATTCCTTACTTCTGGCAACCTGCCCTTCTTCTCTGGCTTTCTCAAGCTTTTTGGCTGTAGCTGGCTCTGTTTTCTCTCCACCGTCTCCATCTTTTGCAAAGAACTGGAGATTATATTGCAAAATCAATCTTTCTTCCACAATCTATCCATCTCTTTTCTGTTCCATTAAGTAACAGGCGTCAGATTATCAACTGTAAGCTGAAGCATATTCTTCATCTCTGTAAAAATGAAATTAGCAATATCAGGCAATAAGAAAATTGTCAAAAACATTACTGCAAATCCAACTAACACCTTAATCTGAATACCTACAGAAAACATATTCATCTGAGGAGCAACCTTAGCCATAACTCCAAGAATACAGTTAAGAATCATTATGCAAGCAAATACCGGCAAGGTAATTCTAAAAGCAATAATGAACAAATCAGTTATAAACATAACCGCAGTTGATAACAGCGAATCAGGATTAATCACCGCACTACCTAAATTAATTACAGAAAACGAATCAATAAGCGCTCTTAGTATGTATTGATGCATATTAGACACAATAAGGAGCATTAGAAGGAAATAATAATATAAATCACCAGATACTGTAGTCTGGGTCTGAAGCTGAGGATTGAATTCCTGAGCCATTGACAATCCTACGTGCGTATCAATCATATTTCCTGCAAAAGTAATAATGGAATTACATATATTTGCCATAAATCCCATAAGCAATCCTGTAATTCCCTCAATTAACACCAAAAACCCATATCCTAATGTTGTAGTATAACTTGCCGTAGTTGGCGAGACACCATAGAAAACCAATATGGATACGAATATTGACAAGCCAACCTTGATTCGGTTAGGCATATTTCTCTGTCCATAAAATGGTGCCACAAAAATGAATGTTGATACTCTAACTAATATAAGCAAAAAATATTCAAAAGTATTTAAATCAAAAGTTGCATTAACCATTATACTAGCCTAAATATAAACTAAAATTCGTCCATAAATCTTCCATAAATCCTGTAAGATTATTAAGAATCCATGACCCAAAAACAATTATGGATAGAAAAACAGCTATTATCTTAGGAACAAATGTAAGTGTCTGTTCCTGAATAGATGTTACAGTCTGGAAAATACTAATTATTAAGCCCACAACCAAGGAGACAAGAAGTGGTGGAGCCGCACAAATTATTACATTGAACAAAGCCTCTCTCGCAATATCGAGAACCTGACCTTCAGTCATTGTTAATCCTCCTAATAATCAACTAATAAAACGTCTTAACGAGATTACCAATTACAAGGTTCCAGCCGTCTGCTAATACAAATAACAGTATCTTGAATGGCATAGAAATTGTAGTCGGCGGCAACATCATCATACCCATTGACATAAGCACTGAAGATATTACCATATCTATAACAATAAATGGTATGTATATTAAGAAACCTATGATAAATGCTGTTCTAAGCTCACTAACAATAAAGCTAGGAACTAATACTGTAAATGGAACATCATCGTAATCCTCGTATTGAACATTAGCAATATCACAAAACAAATCTAAATCCTTAGTCTGTGTCTGCCCATACATGAAATCTCTTATTGGCTTACCTGCTCTGTCTAGCGCCTCTTCCTGTGTAATCTGACCTTGGTCAAATGGCTGTATGGCCGTATCATATATAGTAGAAAACGTTGGCCACATAATAAAGAGTGTCAAAAACAAAGCAAGACCAATCATAACCTGATTGGGCGGCGATGTCTGCGTACCTAATGCTGCTCTTGTAAAATGTAATACAACAATAATTCTTGTAAAACTGGTAAGCATTACAAGAATTGAAGGTGCTAATGCTATAACAGTAAGGATGATTAACATCTCAACTGTTGCTGAAAGTGAACCTGTATCACCATTAAAGGACAGATTGAAACCTGTTCCGGTTGCAGTCCTCTGATTACTAGCATTAGGAGCATTAGGCGTTGCGCCATATTCAGTTGCGTATGCTGTGTCACTAAACATCAAGGCACAGCCTATACCAATTGCAACAACCAGACATATTATGCTGGAAATGCAATATATCTTCTTCCACTTACTCATTATAGTATATAAACCCTGTCATTTCTTGGATTTCATCTTATCAATGATTTGATTAAAGCCTGTCGTAAATCCCCCATTATTACCTGCAGTTCCATCACCAGGCGGATTAACATCAAGGTCTATTAATTCTTCCTTAGTTAATTCCCCTAATAGTGATACTTCATTCTTACTAATACCAATAATAAGGTATTTGTCAGTACCACAGGCAATAATCTCAACATATTTATCAGGTGAAACCTTAAGAGTCTCAATTATCTTAAGATTCTTATTATATGAGTGTCCCTTCTGATAGTTCGCAAGCCATCTGGTTGTAAAATACGCTAATACTAATACAGCAACAAAGCATATT
Organism: uncultured Lachnospiraceae bacterium; assembly: GCA_900316395.1. GTDB lineage: Bacteria > Bacillota > Clostridia > Lachnospirales > Lachnospiraceae > RUG191. The sequence continues at coordinate 12,270 of ONCT01000006.1, forward strand.
AATACAACAATCAATTGAAAGAAACTCTGACCAGTCGAAATCATTTAAGCTCCTATCCAATAACTTTCTTAACAGCTTCTAGTACACGTTCAGCCTGGAAAGGTTTAACTATAAAGTCCTTCGCTCCTGATTGAATTGCTTCAATAACCATTGCCTGCTGTCCCATAGCTGAGCACATGATAACACAAGCATTAGGATCCTTCTCTCTAATACCCTTAAGAGCATCAATACCATCCATCTCAGGCATTGTGATATCCATAAGTACCAAATCAGGACTGAATTCTTGATAAGCTTCGATAGCCTTAACGCCATTCTCAGCCTCTCCTACAACATTGTAGCCATTCTTAGTAAGAATGTCCTTAATCATCATTCTCATAAATGCTGCATCATCACAAATCAAAATATTCTTTGCCATCTCATTAATCTCCTTGTTTTATTTCATGATTTCGGTAATTCTAATACCAAATGATTCTTCAATAACTACTACTTCACCTTTGGCAACATACTTGCCATTTACTAACACATCTATTGGTTCACCAGCAATCTTGTTAAGTTCTAGAATTGTTCCTGGTGCGAAATCGAGTATCTCCTGAATTGACTTGTGGGTTCTTCCAAGCTCTACTGTAACTTCAAGTGGAACATCCATAATCAAATCAATATTCTCAGGCTGTAATGCCGTTGGGTAAGTACCTGCAAAAGGCTGGAATTGTGCTGGCTGCACATTAACCTGTTGCTGAGGCTGTGGCATTGCCATCTGTTGCATCTGCATATCTGGCATAGGTGCTGCAGGAGGCGGTGCCGCCGCAGGTGCCGGAGCTGGTGCAGGTGCTGGTGCTGGAGCCGGCTCTGGAGCAGGTGCTGGGGCCGGTTCTTCTGAAAATGCCTCATCATTAACAGTGGAATCTGAATCATCTTCCATGTTAGATATAATAGATGAACACATCTCCTTAACCAAAGGTATTGGGTATAACTGCATTAAAAAGCTGTCTACCAAATCTCCAATTATTAACCTAAACGAAATCTTAACGAAGTTCTCTTTTAGAAAAGCATCAATTGAACTTCCATCTCCTGACTCATGTAAGTCAATTAAGTCTGATGAAGGCGGGCTAATATCTACCATCATATTAAGCATGGTAGAAAGTGATGTAGCACTAGATCCCATCATCTGATTCATTGCCTCACTAATAGCACTAAGATGAATCTCACCAAGTTCACCTTCGAGATTAGTACCATCTCCTCCCATCATAAGGTCTGTAATAACCTTAACATCATGCTCAGATAATACTAATACGTTACTTCCATTAAGACCCTTTGTATAAGAAATCTTAATCAGTACACAAGGCTTCTCATATTCTTCAACGATATCATTCCAACAAGCCAGGCTAACAACTGGAGTTGAAATATCAACCTTCTTATTAACCAGAGAGAAAAGTGTGGTTGCTGCCGTTCCCATACTAATGTTGGCAACTTCACCAATAGTATCAATCTCCTGCTCAGTAAGCTCGTTTTGGATTGAACTATCTCCTCCATCTCCTCCGCCGCCATCTTCTGCATTACTTTGAGCAAATAGCGCGGCTATTTCTTCTTCTGATAAAACATCACTCATTCTTCTTCCTCCCTAACTATTGTTGTAATTCTAACAGCATAGTTTTTGCCGGAAGAACCCGGCATGGCGGTAAACTTCTTCATATCTCCAACATATATATCAAGTTCACTGTCTACCTTCTTATCTAATCTTATTATGTCGCCAACTTGAAGTGCACCAAAATCAGCAACTGATATAACATTATTACCAAGTACTGCTTTGACGGGAATAACTGCTTTCGCAATTAATGCCTCAATGTCTTCAGCATATTCGTAGCCTTCCCTTTCCTGCATATTAGAATACCAGAACTTAGTATTCAACTTGTCCATTACAGACTCAATTGTTATATAAGGAAGGCACACATTCATAAGGCCTTCAACTTCGCCAATCTTAATATTAACTGTAACAATAGCAATCATCTCGGAAGGAGAAATAATCTGAGCGAACTGCGAATTAGTCTCAATTCTCTCTAGTCTAGGAACTACATCTACAACGTTAGACCAAGGTTCACGAAGTAGTTCAACACAGGCAACCATGATTCTCTCAATAATCGATAACTCAATCTCCGAGAAATCTCTTACCTTGTCTAATGGTTCTCCTTCGCCACCAAGCATTCTATCAACAATAGCATATCCTAGCTTGGAAGCCATCTCCATTATAATACTTCCCTCTAATGGTGCAAAATCAACAATTCCAAGCAATACCGGATTAGATAATGCATTAGAGAATTCCATATATGTTACAGCCTCAGAGTTCATTACTTCAACCTGAACATTCTTACGAAGATATACCGGCAGGTTGGTTGATAATAATCTACCATAGTGCTCAAATATAATCTCTAGTGTTCTAAGATGCTCTTTCGAAAACTTGGAAGGACGAGCGAAATCGTAGTCTTTGACTTGCTTCTCATTACTACTATTCTTCATCTCCTCCGCATCAATTTCACCGGAGCTAAGTGCTTGTAACAGGTTGTCAATCTCGCTCTGAGATAATACGTCTCCCACGCTTACTCACCACCTTTATTTAAGTAATTTTATTGATAAGTAGCACTTGAGAATCCAACATCTACTATAAAGTCATCAACACCGTATAGGTCTTGAATTGCCTTCAATATCTCGTTTTGAATTGCCCTTTGATCGTCTCTTACCTCTTCAATGGTATGTTTAGAAACTACATCATTAATCTTATTAGTAATCAAGCTCTTCTTAGAATCAAGGGTTTCTTTGTATTCTTTATATGAATCACTCTCTGTATTGATAGAAAGAGATACCTTAAGTACAGCATAATGATCCTTGCCATCAGCACCCTTCTTAAGATTGATTGTCATACCCTTATCATCCTTAGGGTCATTAACATCATATACTTCAAGTTTGTCAATAGAATATGAGCCTGAGCCACCAGACTCTTCGTTGGCACCTGCTTTCTGCTCTAAATCAATAGCCGTTGCAACAGATGTTACTAAACTATTGGCTTGCTTAACATATGGTACAAGTACGAATGTAATAATTCCTGTTAGAACAAGATTAATAAGCACAAGTACAAATGTAATTACAGCTAATAAATTCTTCTTCATTACTAAACCTCACTAATTAAACATCAGATGTATATGAATTATATATCTTAATCTCAACTCTTCTGTTCCTTGCTCTTCCTTCCGGAGTTGAATTATCCGCAATAGGAACATAATCTCCTCGACCAGATGACTTAATATGATCTGGTGGAACTGTTGAATATTGTCTTATAATATCAGCCACATCCAAGGCTCTATACATGGAAAGAACATTATTGTTCTCGTATTTACTAAAGCCACTTATTGGTACATTGTCCGTATGACCTTCAACATCAATCTCATTACTCGGATAAGAATCAATTATAGCGGCTAATTTCTCGATAATCGGCCTTGCCTCTTCCTTAACTGTCGCATCACCAGAATCAAAAAGCAATGCTCCATTAAGGGTAAGCTTAACATATTGTCCATTAAACTCCGTTTCAACCACATTTTGCAACGCAGCTGCTTGAAGTGCCTGCTCTATCTGTTCAGCCATCCTCTCGCTCTCCGCAGTAGTCTGTTGAATATACTCATCCTTCTGCTCCTGCTCTACTGGAGCCATCTGATCTTGCTCATTCTGACCTTCAGATCCAGAAGACAGATTAAGGAACATATCGAACTGCTCAAGCATCTGTGTACCTGAAGATATCAATTGACCTTCTCCAACAGATGTTCCTCCCGAAGGAAGTACTGAGAATGACTCTTGAAATGAAGCAACTATCATCTCGAACTTCTCTGCATCTACAGTAGACATAGAGAACAGCAATACGAAGAAGCAAAGAAGCAAATTCATTAGGTCACTAAAGGTGGCCATCCAGGCAGGGGAGCCTTTTGGTGGATCTTCTTGTTTCTTCTTAGCCACTAGCCTTCACCTCCGCCTTCTTCATCTTGTTCAAACGCTCCTCTATCCTTAGGAGGTAGGAACGTCTTAAGCTTCTCTTCAATTACACGAGGGTTCTCGCCTGCTTGAATAGAAAGAAGTCCTTCTACGGTAATTTCTTTTACCATAATCTCAAGACTATTATTAACTGTTAACTTCTCTGCTGTCGGACTTGCCAGCCAGTTAGCAATTACTGAACCATATAATGTTGTAATCAAAGCAACCGCCATTGAAGGTCCAATGGTTGATGCATCTTCCATGTTATTAAGCATCTGGATAAGACCAATAAGAGTACCAATCATACCCCAGGCAGGACCCATCTCAGCCCATTTCTCCCAAAACTTAATAACCTTCTTGTGTCGAGCTTCTATTGATACAAGGTCAGTCTCTAGAATTCCTCTTACGAGTTCTGGATCAGTACCATCGACAACAAGCATTATTCCTTTTTTTAGAAAATCATCTTCAATATCGCCAGCAGCTTCTTCAAGAGCAAGAAGACCTTCTTTTCTTGCTACATTAGACATGTCAATTATATTAGTAATAACGTCATTGATATTACCAGCCTTAGGCTCTTTTATTGAAAGTAATATACCTTTTAAACCATTAATGAAATCTTTAAGCTTCATGGAGCCTAAAGTGGACATCAGCGACCCACCAAATGTAATAATAAATGATGGCAAATCCAAATAACTAGGAATAGAACCATTATTAGCAATGATTCCAAAAACCATAAGTCCTATACCGCCGACTAATCCGACAAGAGACGCTATATCCAAAACTAAACACCACCTAATAAATATTATGTATTCTTAAAAAACTACGCAAAAATGCATAATCATACATTTACTTAATCTTACTAGATTTTAACTATCTTGTCTACATAATTTTGAATATTATTTATTCAATTTTTACTAAATATAGTGTTTTTTTTGAAAATATTTTTAATTTTACACAATTTAAGGTAAAATGTTATGATTTTATATTATATATAGAAGAATAATTAGGTTAGATAAGCTATATACCTAAATCAAAAACCCCTGCCATAAGGCAGGGGAACTATTACATTAATTATCTCTTAAGGTTAACAAGTTCTTCTAGCATTGTATCACTTGTTGTGATAACTCTTGAGTTCGCCTGGAAACCTCTCTGTGTTGTAATCATCTCTGTAAATTCTGCTGAAAGGTCAACGTTAGACATTTCGAGCTGTCCAGTATTCATGCTACCACCATCGGCTGTAACTTCAACACCGATTCCATCAAAATCACCAGAGTTAAGTGTTGTTCTATAACAGCTATTACCTGTAGACTCAAGACCAGATGCATTTGCAAACTGTGCTACTGCAATCTGTCCTAAGAGTACTGTATTACCATTGTCATAAGAACCATATATCTTACCAGTACCATCAACAGATAATCCTGTCATTGTACCAAGCTTCTTACCTACACCTCTAGTTCCTGTGATATCACCCTTATCAGCTGCCATTGTTGATGTTCCACCGTTATCATAGTTTAGGCAGTTCTGGAAGTTTACATCAATGTCCTTAAACTGAACGCCAAGAGTATTGGTCAGATTCATCATCTGCGACTTATTACCAGCAGAACCAATAAACTGGAATGAACCATCAGCCTTACTAAATTGAAGCGTAAAGTTTGTTGTATCATATTCCATCTCAAATGCACCTGTAGAAGCATTAATCTTTAATTTGTCGAGCGGAACACCTTTCAGAGAATCCTCACTTATGCCATATATTTCTGACAAAAACTTAATTCCTTCTGTGTGAGAAGCATCATCACTAGTGAACTTAATATAGTGCTTTCCATCAGTGTCAACATAAATTCCATTAGGTGCCTCAGAAGTTGGAGCATTCTGAACATAAGTCTTTCCACCTTCAGTATAGGATATCTTACTATCACTAAATGTGTATCCGTTACCTAAATCGATACTCTTCTTTGCTGTTGTAGGATCACCAAATATTTGATCCAGTGTATGTGGGTTCTCTGTAGTTGATGCTGCTAACCATTCAGCCAAAATATCATTGTTATCATCATCATAGATATTAGCAAGCTCAACAGAATATGTACCATTATCTGTATCAATATTTCTTACAGCGAACTTAGCTGTATATTGATATCCAAGGTTATCATAGAAAGATAAACTCATCGCGTATCCATTATCAGATGTTACATTAGTATCGTTCTTATCAATAACACCATCTACATGTGCGTTCTCTGTAGCTTCTGGTGCTGATGTCATATTGGCAGCATTCATAACTCTAAGAGCTGATACTGTATCTTTTCTAATATCCATAGTAGTTGGGTCTACCTGCCAACCCATAACCATGTATCCTGTTGAAGACATACATAGGTTACCATTACCATCAATGTAGAATGAACCAGCACGAGAGAATAAATTCTCACTACCATTATTAACAATAAAGAAATTAGTATTGTTGGAATCAGTAAGCTTGATATCGAAAGCCTGTCCAGTAGACTGTGCCGCACCGGCTGCCGTAATACTTACCTTAGTTGAACCACTTGTTACACCAAGACCAATCTGGTTAGCATTCTTACCACCAGTATTCTCTGTAGCTCTTGATGCACCTGATGTTGTCTGATACATAATATCAGTAAATGTGGTTGAAGAAGATTTGAACGCAACTGTGTTAACGTTAGCGATATTATTACCAATAACGTCCATTTTTGTCTGGTGAGTCTTAAGACCTGATACACCAGAATAAAGTGATCTCATCATAATAAATGACCTCCTCTTGATTAGAGGGCTGTAGTCGGCCGCATCAATCGGTCAGCGGCCATAGCTTCCATAAGGTCCAGCTATGCTATTACAGCTCCATCTATATTTGTGAATACTTTCTCATTAGATTCATTCTGATCTAATGCTGTTACTACTGTTTGATTAGGTACGTTAACAATAAATGCTAATTGATCCATAATCACCAAGGATTCGTTAATCCCCTTTTCGCCGGCTTTTTGAACGCCTGCTTCAAGTCTTTCGCTTTGCTCTTCTGATAGAGAAATGTTTCTCTCATCGAGCCTCTTAGCTGCATGTTTTGAAAACTTTAATCCTGACTCTTCAACAAGTCTTTTTCTTAATATGCTTTCAAAAGAATTAGTGATTTCAGAAGATTCTTGCGATTTAACTTGCTTGTTATTAAGATATGTATCAGCAATTTGTTGTATTGAACCTAAACTGCTTGCAATCTCATTCATAAGCTAATCTCCTGTCTTATTTACTACTATTATATTATTCGGCTGATTCTTCTGTTTTCTTTAGAGATGATATCCTCTTTTCTAAATCAACTAATGTCTGATAAGAATCTTTGTTAATGAATTGCTTCTGATATTCATCCATTGAGTCGAATAATGTTCTAACAGCTGTCACCTTCTCTTCATCCTGTAATGATACATTCTTGAGATTAGGTAGCTTGGCAACTGCATCTTCAAAAGCTTTGGTTGTAAGCATTGCTGTGTAGTATCTCTCGTCTGCAACTGTCTCTATATCGTTGATGTTATATAATCCATCATTTACAGATACATAGTATCCATCATCCTTCTTCTCTAAGAAATCAACCATACCTGATACATATTGTTGATTACCTGAAGAATCAGTTGTATTAAGAATTACATATTTACCAACATAGTTAGCAGCTGACATCTCATCCATCTTGTCCTGTACATTCTGAGTTGCTTCAATCTGTGAGAAATTAGCAAGCTCTGATACATACTCTGTATTAGTAGTTGGCTCTAATGGATCCTGATACTTCATCTCAGCAACAAGCAATTGAAGGAACATATCCTTGTCAAAGTTATTCTTTTTTTCATTAGCCTTATCAGTAGCAGTTGTATCTTTTACAACCTGTCCGTTTTTAATTTCTTGAATAAGTGCCATCTTAACTCCTTCCTAAGCCATGTAATTCACTGAATTACCATGATCCTTCATCATCTGAGCTACAAGCTTGTCTTCTTCAGACATAAGGCCTTGTAATTCATCAAGATTATTAAGATCAATGCTTGTTCGTCTAGTCATCTGTGATGCTTGTTCTTCCTGTTGTCTGCTTTGCTCTTCCTGCTGATGCATTCCCTCTTCAAGATTACGCTCGAATTCGTGAGTTCCAACAGACACCTCAACAGCTTCAACCTTAACACCTGCTTTATTAAGACTATCCTTAAGTGCTATCATCTGCTGTTCTAAAGCTTCTTTAACAACTTCGTTCTGTGCAACAAGATGTGCCTTCATCGCACCCTTTTCCTGACTAACATTAAGATAAATCTTACCAAGTGATTCAGGATTAAGAATCATCTCGATGCTTGTAACCTCTCTTGAAATGTTAATTCTAGCCTGCTCTGATATCTGAGTTATCATCTGCATAGTCTGGAATCTTGTAAGTACAGGTCTAGCCTCAACATTCTGAGTAGTCTCAGGTTGAATATTTTGTACATCAGCAGCAACATTGGCTGTGAATGCTCTGTTATCATGCTCATGTCTTGTCATGTTGCCTGAATTATTAGAATTATCAGACTTGGCTGTGTTAACCTCTTCCTTAACAAATACATCATCTGTTGCTTCATCAGCACTGCTTAACTCTTTGTTCGCTTCGTTCTTAACAGCATTTGAATCCTTGTTAACAACAACTGGTGTCACATCAGCTTCTGGCTCATCAATAACTACTTCTTCTGTAGCAGCCATCTTAGGAGCAACATCTTTAGGAACATCTGCCTTAACAATGTTCTCTTCTACAGGTTGCTGAATCTTAACATCAGTTTCAACCTCTGTAGCCATCTGCATGTTCATTTCTTTAGGAATCTCAACAAAGCTTTCATTAACCTTATTAGCCGAAGCTGCAATATCTTTGATTGTTGCAGCGTCCACTCCTGTCTCTTCTACGACCTTACTTGCTAAGTCTCTAACTGTTGATAATGCATCTGATAAATCTTCGTCGAGTACAAGTGTTACACTATCTTCTACATCAGCAACCTCAACCATAAGCTGTGTAACTCCCTTAGGATTAAGTAAGTCTGCAAATGTAATATTAAGTGTAGACATTGCATCTTCAAGTTCATCTTCTGTGATATTAAGCGCTTCTTCTAATACCTTGGCAACTTCGCTGGCAAAATTATCTAAAGCCTCATCAACTATAGCAATTACTTCAGCTGGAATCTCTTCCATAGTAGCCATTGCCACTGGTGCTTCTTCCATGGCTGGTTCTTCAACTATTGTAGCTTCGTTTGCCGTATCAGCCTTTGATGTGTCTTTTGTAGCTTCTGCATTCTTAGCATCAGAAAAATGGTTAACATCCTTATCAGCCTCATTGTCTTTTGTAGTAACTTTCTTGTCGTCAGGTGTCTGGGCTTTGGTTTTATCTACCTTGGCTTTGTCATCCTTGACATCGTTACCACTGACTTGATTTTGAGTATCCAGTTTCTTATCTGATTTGGCAACGTTCTTGCTCATTACATCTAAGAATCCACCGGATTTATCGCCATCCTTGGCTGACAATTGGTTGTTAACCATTAAGTTAGGACTTACGCTAGTTACATTTCCACTTGTCATACAACTCCTCCTTTCCATATTTAATTTTATTTATAACAAGCCGAGGCTTATTATCTTATCTAGGCTCCATCAATTTCGTTACCTGAGCTGCTGTAGCAGCATCCATGGCTCCAAGTATCTTACCTCTCGATGAAGCATCCATATTCCAGAGTATCTTACCAACTAATTCAAGGTTATCTGTCATGGTATTGAAAATACCTGCCGCCTGCGCCGGCTTCATACTAGAATATGTTGAAGCATATTGCTGAATCTGTTCATCCTGAGTCGTCTGATTAACGACTTGCTTGTAAATTGCCTCAGCATTTTGAGGCTGAATTGACTCATAATACTTCTTATATTCTTTTATATCGGGCGCTTTGTCCGAAAAGACAACCTCTTGATAGAATTTTTCTTTATCTTCTTCAAATTTTTTCTGATTATTCTTATAAGTCTGTAATTCTATGGCCTGTGCCTCTAGTTCTGCAAGGTGCGCACTATCAACGCCTCCTGCTGATTTTGCAGCAGCAAGCTGAGCCTCTAATTCCTTAATACGCTTAACTGCATCATCAACAGTTGCAAAACTGTATTGTGCATCTTCCTTAGCATATTCCTCCGATACCTCAGGAAGAATCTTATTGATTACTGGAACATCCTTAAGCACTGGATATAGCACAGTAGAACCGAATCCACCTACATCCATCTTGATTAGAAGACCTAATATTACAAGCCAAATAAGAGCAATGAGAATTGCAACAAATACCACAAGTCCTTTCCCAGAACCTTCTTCTTCCTCTTCATCATCACCCTCGGTGCCTTTTTTCTTCTTGTTCTCTTTTTCTTTTTTCTTTTGTGCCTTCTTCTCGGCCTTTGCTTTCTTCTTTTCTTCCTTATCAGCCATTAGTTCTCTCCATCCTCATCCGGTCTATATGTATAACTTACTAACTCGTCTGTAACCTTATTCTCTTCTGCGTTAAGCTCCTGCTTAAATTCATCGAAGGCTTTTTCCTTAAGATTCTCGTGAGTCTTTCTATCCTTCATAACTTCATCAAGCCTTTGTCTTGCTTCTTCAACCTTTTTTTCTGCAATATGAACATTAAGCATCTGGTCTCTAATAAGCACTTTCATAGTCTCAATAGCTTCTTTTAACCTTCTAATCTCTGTAAAATCCAATTCGCCAGATGTGGCAGCCTTAAGATCACGCTCATATCCTGCTCTTCTAATCATTAGATTAGTCAGCTTGTCCTGCTCTTCTGACAATGCAGCATTAGCCTGAGAATATGCAATCTTCTCCTGACTCTCTATTTTCTCTTTGATATCAAGGATATTTTGCATCCTGTAGCGAAACTTTGCCATGACTATTCCTTAAACATCTCTTCTAAGGTCTCAATCTCATCTTCAAAATCGTATTTTGTATGAGTCTCCTGCATAAGAAATTCATTAACCTTGTCAATCTTCTCTATTGCATAATCTATATTCTTATTAGAGCCACTCTTGTAGGCTCCGATATTAATCAAATCCTCTGCCTCACGGTAGGTTGCTAATACATTCTTCATCTTACCAGCAGCCTGCTTATGTTCTCTGTCTGCTATTGCAGACATAACACGGGAAATGCTCTGTAATACATCAATGGCAGGATAATGATTCCTCTGTGCCAATCTTCTATCAAGCATTATATGGCCATCTAGAATGGACCTTGCTGTATCGGTAATAGGCTCATTAAAATCATCACCATCAACAAGAACGGTATATAGACCTGTTATTGAACCCTTGTCGGAATTACCCGCTCTTTCTAATAGCCTCGGCATCTCCGAATACACACTTGGTGGATAACCACGTGTTACAGGCGGTTCTCCAGAAGCAAGTCCTATTTCCCTTTGAGCCATGGAAAAACGTGTAAGGGAATCCATCATAAGAAGTACATCTTTGCCCTGGTCTCTAAAGTATTCAGCTATGGAGGTAGCAGTCTTGGCCGCCTTGTTACGAATAAGAGCTGGCTTATCACTTGTTGCCACTACAACAACAGATCTTGCCATACCTTCTTCACCTAGGTCATGCTCAACGAACTCTCTAACCTCACGACCACGCTCTCCAATTAATGCAATAACATTAACCTCTGCCTTGGTATTTCTTGCGAACATACCCATCAATGTACTCTTTCCTACACCAGAGCCTGCGAATATTCCAATTCTCTGACCCTTGCCAACAGTAATAAGTCCATCAACAGCTTTAACACCAAGTGGCAAAACTTCTGATATTATCTCCCTATCCATAGGATCAGGTGGTTGAGCTTCGGCTGGATACTCTTCGTTTAGTTCTAATATACTGCCGTCGTCAATTCTACCTACACCATCAAGTGTATGACCAAGCAGTTCATCACCAACAGGTATGGACAATGGCTTACCTGTATTTTCTACCATACAGCCAACGCCAACACCTTCTACACTATCAAAGGGCATCAAAAGAAGGCTTTTATCCCTAAAGCCTACCACTTCTGCCATTATTCTCTTTCCATCCTCTGCAATTATCTCACATAAATCATTAAGCTTGGCATCTGGTCCTATTGATTCAATAGTTAATCCTACAATCTTAGAAACCTTACCAAGCCTATCAAAATACGTATTCTCTAGCAGTGTATAATATTTGTTAGTCTCAATCATACCCCACCTATCAAGCATCAACTATCTTATATAGTAAGTGCCCTTAAATCTTTAATAAAGTTGTCTAACTCAACTCCGATACTACAATCAATTATTCCACCATCACATTCAATAATGCATTTGTCATCTTCAAGAAGCGGGTCCATAATTATGTCAAGCTGTACGCCTTCTCCAACCTTGTCCTGAAGCATATCCTTATTCTCTTCAAGATAAGACTTATTACGTTCATTAACTCTAATAAGAAGCGTCTTACTACTTTCAGAATTAGTGATGGCATTCTCACATAAATGAAGAAGAATCTCTTTCTTGTCTGAGAATTCTATCATGAAGACTTTACTCATTACGTCACAGACAACATCGAGAACTTCCTTCTCCATATCTACTTCTTTGTCAACATATTCCTGACGAATCTTCTCTATCTCTTCTTGCATCTCGGCCTTAGCAGCCTCTAAATCATTAGCCGCCATTGCCTGGCCCATATCATAGCCATTTTTCTGGCCTTCCTTGATTGCCTGTTCCTTCATAGACTCAGCAGAATTCTGAGCTTCAGCAATTATCTCATCAGCCCTGGCACTAGCCTCAGCTAATATATTATCAGCCTCTTCCTGTGCCTTCTCAACTAAGTCATTAGGAATAGCCATATCAGTTGAAGGCATAATAGAATCATCGAATTCTTCATCCTGATTCTGAAACAGAGCTGCTAACTCATCATTACCCTTATTCTCATTCTCATACTCCTCCCTTTCTTCAGGAGTCATATTGTCGAGCATTTCCTGCTCTTTTTTCCTTCGATTCTCTTCTTCCTTGCGGCGAAATTCCTGAATTCTCTCATCAACAAGTTGATTAGAATCTATCTCGCGGCTCTCACCACTCTCGTTCTCAAAAAGGGTGAAGAAAGGCTTTAATACTTTTTCATTAGACAACTAAATCGTCACCTCCACCACGAGATACAACAATATCACCTTGATCTTCAAGCTTTCTGATAATACCAACAATAACCTGCTGAGATTCTTCTACGTCCTTCATACGAACAGGGCCCATGTATTCCATGTCTTCCTTAACCATTGTAGCAAGACGAGAAGACATATTACGGAAGATACAATTCTGTACCTCTTCGTTAGCTCCCTTAAGAGCCTTGGCAAGCTCGTTATTATCAACGTCACGAAGAACTCTCTGGATTGCTCTATCATCAAGCAACAAGATATCCTCGAATACGAACATTTTCTTACGAATCTCTTCAGCAAGTTCAGGCTCTTCAATCTCAAGAGCCTCCATGATTCTCTTCTCAGTTCCTCTATCAACAGCATTAAGAATTGATACAATAGCATCAACGCCACCAGCAATTGTGTAATCCTGATTAATAAGAGATGATAGCTTACGCTCAAGTACTTTCTCAACCTCTTTGATAATTTCAGGAGATGTTCTATCCATAAGAGCAATTCTTCTAGCAACATCAGCCTGCATCTCAGGGCTTAAGGCACTAAGAATCATAGAGGATTGTGTAGGTGCCAAATAAGACAAAATCATTGCGATAGTCTGTGGATGCTCATCCTGAATAAAGTTAAGTACCTGTGAAGGTTCAGTCTTACGAATAAACTCAAATGGCCTAACCTGTAATGACGCAGTAAGCTTAGTAATTACATCATGAGCCTTATCATCACCAAGAGCTTTCTCCAACAACTCCTTAGCATATCCGATACCACCTTCAGCAATATATTGCTGAGCAAGGCAGACTTGATAGAATTCATCTATAACCTCGTCCTTGACCTCTGGAGATATACTTCTAGTGTTGGCAATCTCTAATGTCAGTTCTTCAATTTCTTCTTCTTTTAGGTGCTTAAATATATCAGCAGACTTCTCAGGTCCTAAGGAAATGAGAAGAACAGCCGCCTTCTGTACACCACTTAAATCATCAGTTGCGCCCATTTCTATCCCCAATCGTCGTTAAGCCAGTTACGAAGTAATGTTGCCACCGCTTCTGGTCGTTCATCTACGAACTTCTCTATAAGCACTCTCGCTTCTGACTTATCGTTATAACCAATATCTTCTAGTTCTTCTTCCTGAGTTGATATCAAATCCTCAATGGTAATCTCTTCTTCAACTTCTTCCTCTTTGTCTTTTCTAAGAGTTCTAAATACTACAATTGCAAGAAGTATGAATATGAGTAATGCAAGTGCAATTTCTATAATCGTTCTTAGATTAAGTGGGAATCCAGATGATGGCTGGAACATAGGAACATTATATGCTGTCATAGAGATATTCTCGGCAGCAATTCCTGTAGCCCTAGATACGCTCTGTATCATTTCATCATCAACATCAGCTCTTTCTATATCACTATTCTCATTCTCGAACTCGGCAAATGTCTGATCATCTAGCTCGCCTCGTTCCTTCATATCATCTTCATTATAAATTACAAATCTCTTGGCTACAACAGAAATAGTAGAATTCTCTAAATCAATTGCTCCTACTTCTTTATCTGTAGTAGTAATCTTCTCACTTGGAAGATAATCTTCTGTAACATCAGATGTTGTAGAACGGCTTACGCCATTATCATCTATAACATATGTTGTATCGTTATTATTATCTGTACCAGGCACTCCACCTACGCCGGACTCTGATTCAGAGTTAGATTCTGTTCTAGAATCCAAATAACCTTGCGTCTGATTATCATTCAGATAATAATTATAGTCAACTTCATTAACCTTATCAAAGCTCATATTAAGGTTAGCTGCAACCTTAACATCATCATACATTTGTGAGCCAAGGAGAACATCCTTAACCTTCTTAGCAACGCTGGCATTGGCTTTTTCTCTGGCACTTAGATTAGATGATGCCGTACCAGCACCTGAGGCTGAATCTCCACCCGAGAATAGCACCTTACCATTAGAATCAAGAATAACAATATTATCAGTATTCTTGTTACCAAGGCCTGTTGCAACATATTGAGCAATTCCAGCGGCTGTATCCTCGTCCATTTCTTCTCCACCCTTGAGATGAAGAATAACATTAGCATAGCTATCTTCCTTCTTAGAACTAATTGTTCCATTGTTCTCTGGAATATTAAGTGTAACCTCTGCCTTCTCGACACTATTAAGCGCCGTTAAGTCAGTTGCGAATTTCTGCTCTAAGTATAATTTGTATTTCTTCTCTTTGTCTGCCTCAGTTGTTGAGAAGCTTCCATCAATAACATCAGATATACTATAGCCTTTAGATGGGATACTGTTAGTTCCAAGTAAGATACTTGCCGTAGCCTCATCTTCACTCTTAACGGAATAATTCATGCCATCCTGAGATACCTGGTATTCAATACTCTCACCATCTAACAATTCCTTAACCTTAGATGCTTCCTCTGCAGAATTACATTGCACTAGAGAAATCCATGTTGGTCTTGTAACAACGTACACCAAAATAACCAGTGCAACAATAACTATAGCTACTGCACTGATTATTATAGCCTTCTGCTTGGTGGAGAACTTCAACCACCATTCCTTTATTCTGTTCAAAATATTCTGTATAAACTCTGGCATGATATATATCCCCTACTCATATCATTAAAATAAATATAGAATTATTAAATAAGCGCAAAACTCACATTTGCATATTCATAAGCTCTTTATATGCGTCTAAGAACTTATCTCTAACTGCTACTGTGTATTGCAACGCTACAGTGGCTTTCTGTTCTGCAATAAGCAAATCATGTGTATTATCTGATTCACCAAGAGCAAACTTAATCTCTTCACCTGAAGCCGCATTCTGCAAGGAATTAGTCTCACCTACCATTCCTAAGACAGAATTAAGCACACTGTCAAATGATGTTCCACCATCTGTATTAGCAGGCTTAGGAGCAGCATTAGCACCATAGCCAGCAGCAGGAACATTAGTTGTCTTATACATTGCATTAAGCGAATATAAATCCATAACAATCTCCTAGAATTATTGACCTATACGAAGACCTGCAGTAGCCATTCCTTTAACAGCTTCAAATGCAGTAACATTTGCTTCGTAAGCTCTACTACTATCTATAAGGTTCGTCATCTCTGTTACTGTGTTAACATTAGGATATAATACATATCCATTCTCATCAGCATCAGGATGTGCTGGATCATATTCCATAATAAAATCTGTTGTTGTATCCTCAGCAACTCTTACAACCTTAACTCCGTCACCTCTAAATTCTGTTGCTCTCTTTAATGCATCAGAAAATGTAGGCGATGTATTCTTCTCTTCGAAGGATACTATCTTACGACGATATGGAGTACCATCCTCTGTTCTTGTTGTATTGACATTAGCAATGTTCTCAGCAATTGTATCCATACGGAATCGCTGAGCCGTCATACCTGACGCTGCTATATCAAATGATTGAAATAAAGCCATATTAATACCTCCGAACTAACTACTTAGCTACTGCCTTAAAGCGAGCAAATTCCGAACTAATAGACTCGGTCAAAGCCTGATACTTAATCTGCTCTGAAGCAAGTTCAACGTTCTCTGTGTCAACATCAACATTATTGCCGTCTAATCGATAAGAGTATCCTGCGTAATCAGTGAATACCTTCGGCTGTAAGCTTGCAACATCAAGATTAGTTACTGCACCATGTAGGTTATTAGCTTTCGTCTTCTCAATTGCCTGCTTTAATGTTGTGTCGAACTCAATGTCTTTTCTCTTGTAGCCAGGAGTATCCACATTTGCAATATTATGAGCAATGGTTTTCTCTCGCATCCAGCTAGCGTCTGCAGCTTTGTCAAGGATATTAACATAATCAAAAGCATTCGAACTAAACATAAGCGCCTCCAATTGGGATAATATTATCCACTCTCCTTTACAATATTATATAGAATATTTTGCAAATTACAAGAGCTATTTTGCATATATTGTGTTTACATTTCCCAAAAAGCACAATATATATTCATTTTAGGGGATTAAATAAATATATAAGAATTTCAAAAAATGCTATAAAAACACAAAAAGGACTTAATATAAAGTCCTTTTTTAACAATTCCATCCATGAAAAATAACAATATGTAATTTACTTATTATTTATATCGGCAAGTTCTTCAAAAACTAAATCATTAATTACACGAATATATGTACCCTTCATTCCAGAAGACTTTGTCTCGATAACACCAGCACTCTCGAACTTACGAAGAGCATTGACAATTACAGAACGGGTAATTCCTACTCTATCAGCAATCTTAGATGCAACTAAGAGCCCTTCTTTACCATCTAATTCGTCAAATATGTGACATATTGCGTCAAGCTCTGAATAAGACAACGTATTAATGGCCGATTCAACAATCTGTCTATTCCTTAATTCCTCATCATGCTCATCATTAACAGCACGCATCATCTCTAAGCCAACGACAGTTGTTCCATATTCACTTAATATTATATCATCAATATCATACGGTTTGTCAAATCTATATACGAATAAAGTGCCAAGTCTCTCACCTGCAATATATATTGGTGAAATAATAGCAGAATACTTCTCTACTATCCTCTCCTCAAATCCAAGTGTCGCAAGATTCACATTTTCCTGTGTAGAAAGAATACTAAGAAGTCTCTCATTAAGTAATGGGTCAACAAATTCTCCCACGTTATCTACTACAAGATCAGATACAACAGACAAATCATTATCCTTTCTGCTGTGACTAATCCCTAGAACCTTGCCCTTCTTGCTAATCACAATAACACCTGATTCAAGAATCTCACGAAGCACCTTGCATATATCATTGAATACTACCTTAGTAGAATTATTATTGTGAAGAAGATTACCAATCTTTCTCGTCTTATCTAATAATTGTACACTCATTATTCCTAACCTTATTCTCCCTGAGTCTTATCCTCTTTGTCGCATACGAAGCCGCACTCCTTATTCTGGCATACAAGCTTCTTGCCCTTAATAACCATATAATCCTTACATTTTGGACATTTCTTCTCAACTGGTCTGTTCCAATTCATAAAGTCACAGTCAGGATATCCTTCACATCCGTAATAGGTTCTTCCCTTCTTAGTCTTGCAGATAATAACATCCTTACCACATTTTGGACAAGGAACTCCTATCTTCTCTAAGAAAGGCTTAGTATTACGACAATCTGGAAATCCTGGGCAGGCTAAGAACTTACCGAACTTACCATACTTAATCACCATGTTACGGCCACACTCTTCACAGACTACATCAGTCTCCTCATCAAGGATTGTAACCTTCTCTAATGTCTCCTGTGCGCTCTTAACTTCCTTCTCAACCTTTGGATAGATATCTCTAATTATATCCTTCCAAGAGATGTTGCCTTCTTCAACTCCATCAAGCTCTTCCTCTAATCTTGCAGTGAATTTCTCATCAACAATATCAGGGAACGCCTTAGTCATCAAATCATTGACGATTTCGCCCATCTCCGTTACGAATATATTACGACCTTCCTTGCCAATATATCTTCTCTTAAGAAGAGTTGTAATAATTGGAGAATAAGTACTAGGACGGCCTATTCCTAATTCCTCAAGAGTTCTTACAATCGAAGCCTCTGTATAATGTGCAGGTGGCTGTGTAAAATGTTGTGTCTCATCAAGACTTACTAAGTCAAGCTCATCACCTACTTTAAGGCTGTCAAGCTTCTGCTTCTTCTCTTCCTTGTCATCATCATCCTTATATACAGAAAGGAAACCATCAAAAGCAACCTTAGATGCTGATGTCTGGAAGATATAATCCATAGCCTGAATTCTAACTTTAATCACATCATACATTGCATTAGTCATCTGACTTGCAACGAATCTCTTCCATATTAATTGATATAGCTTAAACTGTGCAGGGCTTAGAGAACTCTTAACCATAGAAGGTGTAAGTGTCACATCTGAAGGTCTGATTGCTTCATGAGCATCCTGTATCTTGCCCTTCTTCTTATCGACTCCCTTATAGTCTCCCACGTATTCCTTGCCATATTCGCTGGCAATATAATCCTTACAAGAAGCCTTGGCTTCATCTGATATTCTAATTGAATCAGTTCTAAGATATGTAATAAGGCCAACTGTTCCCACCTTGGAAATGTTGATTCCTTCGTACAACTGTTGTGCAATATTCATTGTCTTAGATATAGAGAAGTTAAGCTGCTTAGATGCCTCCTGTTGCATAGTAGATGTTGTAAATGGAAGTGGTGTCTTCTTCTCTCGCTTAGAATTATTGACACTTTCAACCTTGTAGCTTGCACCATCTAATTCATTGAATATAACATCAAGCTCTTTCTTACTGTTAATATCAAGCTTCTTATCCTTGTTACCATAAAATGATGCTTCAATGTTATTCTTCTTATTCTTAAGCTTAACATCTAATGTATAGTATTCCTGTGGAATAAACTCTGATATCTCTTTTTCTCTATTGCAGATAATATTAAGAGCTGCAGATTGAACTCTACCAGCACTAAGACCTCTCTTAACCTTTTCCCAAAGCACAGGTGATATCTCATAACCAACTACTCTGTCAAGCACACGTCTTGCCTGCTGAGCATCAACAAGATCCATATCAATATCACGAGGATTCTTCATAGCCTCCTTAACAGCCTTCTTAGTGATCTCATTAAAACTAATTCGACTTACATTCTTATCATCAAGATTAAGGGCGCTAATAAGATGCCACGAAATTGCTTCTCCTTCGCGGTCCGGGTCAGTTGCAAGATATATCTTATCTGACTTCTTAACTTCCTTCCTTAAACTAGCTAGTAATTCTCCCTTACCCCTAATAGTAATATATTTCGGCTCAAAATCATTATCAACATCAACACCTAATGCACTCTTAGGCAAATCCCTTACATGACCATTAGATGCAACGACTTCATAATTCTTACCTAGAAATTTCTTAATTGTATTAACCTTAGTTGGTGACTCAACAATTACAAGATTCTTAGCCATTACTGCCTCCTAGTATAACTTACTTAATCTTGATATATTGGTTAACAAACACTTCCTTAGCCAGATTCAGTTTGCATAGGTTCATAATAGAATTAAGAACTAGCATCATATCAAGATTAGTTTTCTCAATTATTTCTTCTATCCCTTTAGGATAAAAATCTAGAATACTATACACCAATAAATCTTCTTTTTCAAGAAATAAATTCTGAATATTGTCATTATCTTCTACTAGAAGTGTGTTAATTTCTACCTCCTCAAGGTTATTAACAAAATCTTCTACACTTGTAATTATGCCTGCACCCTGTTCTATTAAAGCGTTGCAACCAGCAGAGAGAGAATCATTGATTCTTCCAGGCAGGGCATATATATCCTTGCCCTGTTCTAGCGCAAAATCAGCTGTTATTAAGGAGCCACTTCTTAGCCTTGCTTCAATTATCACAACCTGATTACTTAACGCAGAAATAATTCTGTTACGAGTTGGGAAATTAAAATTCATCGGCACCGTCCCAGGCAACTGTTCTGATATAATTGCACCTTCCTTTTGAATATCAACATAAGTATTAATATTGTCTCTTGGATAACAAATATCTACGCCGCATCCTAAGACTGCAACAGTCTTACCCTTGGCTCTTAATGCCCCTTCATGTGATGCATTGTCAATTCCCAGCGCCATGCCACTTATAATGGTGTACCCTTTTTGGGACAGCGTATATGCAATTTCTTTTGCAGTCCATCTGCCATATTCTGAACATCTCCTTGCACCGACTATTGATACACATTTATGGAAATCCTCTGGAAAATGTCCTATATAAAACAAACCGTAAGGCGAATTCCTAATCACTCTTAGCTTATCAGGATAATTAACCATAGGTCTTGTTATAAGCCCCTGGTTATATGATAAGAACTCCTGATATGTCTTATCAATTAATTCATCATCTCTACTGCTTACAATGATATCAGCTATCTTATCATCTATTACACCGCTTGAGAGTAAGTCACTCTTACTTGCATCATATACTTTCTTCGCATCACCGAAGCAATCTACAATTCTATTTTTATAGTTATTAGCTATATCTAGTCTTGTTAACCATAATTCGTATTTTATATTACTTTCTGTCATAACTTCAGCCTCCTATAAGCAATTCTCAAAATACTTCTTGTCAAGTCCACGATATAATAGTGACTCCTTAAGATGAAGCACATTAATTCGTTCATCACCTGCCATATCAGCTATTGTTCTTGCTACTCTAAGAAGCTTATAATATGTTCTTCCAGTCAGGGCATATCTGTCATATATATCCTCCATAAACTGATTCTCTTCCTCTCCTAAAGCACAGTACTTGTCAATGTCTCTTGACGGAATGTTACTGTTGTAATTATATGTCTCGTTAATGTATCGCTTCTTCTGGATGTTATGCGCCTTAATTACCCTGTCTCTAATCTCATCTGACGATTCGTTTTCTTCTATTGCAACAATATCTTTATAGCTTACTGTGGCAGCCTCAGCACACATATCAATCCTGTCAAGCAGAGGCTGTGACAGCTTGTTGTAATATCTCCTTATAGAGTTGCGGTCACATCTACATTTGTTAAGATCAGGATAATATCCACAAGAGCATGGATTCATTGCACACACAAGCATAAAGTTAGAAGGATAAGTATATTTACCAGATGCTCTTGATATACTAACCTCTCCATCCTCCATAGGTTGACGAAGCATCTCAAGTGTTGTCTTGGAAAACTCTGTAAGCTCATCAAGAAATAACACACCATTATGCGCTAATGATATCTCACCTGGATGAGGAATTGCGCCACCACCAATAAGCCCCTGGGGACTTACAGTATGATGGGGACTCCTAAATGGTCTGTCGTTAATAATTCTAGGATTGTCCTTAAATCGTCCACTTACACTTGCAATCTTAGAACTAACAATACACTCTTCATTTGTCATAGGTGGAAGAATTGTAGGAATTGATTTCGCAATCATTGTCTTGCCAGCACCTGGCGGACCTATCATAAGGAAATTATGCATGCCTGATACTGCAATCTCGCAAGCACGCCTTAGAACCTTCTGTCCATTGATATTTAAAAAATCATGCTTTGGTTTATCTGTTTCTTCATTAGATATTATTATCTCATCTTCATAATAAGGCACATCACCTTCATTAAGATAATTAATTACATCTAGCAAATGTTTGACTGGGATAATCTTAATTCCTTTGGCGAGACTAGCCTCTGAATAATTATCGTATGGCACTATGCATTCACTTATTCCATGTTCTAATGCATCAAGAAGAATAGGTAGCACCCCTGTTACACCATTAATCTGACCAGATAGGCCTAATTCACCTATCATCATGATACTGTCATTGTCTTCTCTCTCAATTATTGACATTGCTTCAAGAATCGCAATGGCAAGAGGCAAATCAAATCCACAGCCTTGCTTTTTAATTGATGCAGGTGCAATATTAACAGTAATCCTCTTAGGTGGCAGTAAAAAGCCGCAATTTTTCATTGCAGTTCTAACTCTCTCTTTAGCCTCCTTAACCTCAGAAGACAAGAAGCCCACCATCTCAAAATAAGGCATACCGTCGCTAACATCAGCCTCAACCTTCACAATAGTAGACGTAATTCCTTTCAGAATCGCCGTAGTAATACAACTATACATTTATACTTTGGGAATTATTAATACATAAATAGATTGTTAAATATGAAATATAGATGTAAATATACTAACACACATTAGTATTATTCTCAAATAAAAAATGGCTCCTATTAAGGAGCCACATTCAGTACTTATCGAATCATCTCTGTAAGACCAACCTTCTTCATAACCTTACGAAGTGTCTTATTGGCAAAATATGCTGCTTTCTCATCGTTTTGCTTAATACATCCTTCTATATATGCCTTGTCTTTGAGAAGGCGCTCATATTCAGCCTGAAGAGGTGCTAATTCATCAGCAACTGCCTCTCCAACAGCAATCTTGAAATCACCATAGCCCTTGCCAGCGAATTCAGCTTGAATATCATCAAGAGATTTGCCTGTAACAGCACTTAATATATCCATTAGATTACTAATTCCTGGCTTAGCTTCTGTATCATATCTAACCTCTGTATCAGAATCAGTAACAGCTCTTTTGAACTTCCTAATAATTGTATCCTTATCATCAAGAAGCATAATTGTTGCATTAGCATTTTCATCAGACTTAGACATCTTCTTAGTAGGCTCTGCAAGAGACATTATTCTTGCACCACTCTTACCAATATAGGCTTCTGGAATAGTAAATATATCGCCATATATATTATTGAATCTCTCTGCAATATCTCTTGTAATCTCAAGGTGCTGCATCTGATCCTTACCTACTGGAACAACATTAGCCTGATATAATAAAATGTCAGCAGCCATAAGCACAGGATATGTAAATAATCCTGCATTAATATTGTCAGCATGCTTCGCTGACTTATCCTTGAACTGCGTCATTCTATTAAGCTCACCCATATAAGTAAAGCAATCTAGAATCCACGCAAGCTGTGTATGTGCAGGTACATGTGACTGGTAATATACACAATTAACCTCAGGGTCTAATCCAGCTGCAACATATAATGCATATAGTTTTCTTGCATTCTGACGAAATTCAGTAGGGTTCTGTCTTACTGTCAGAGAATGAAGGTCCATTACTCCGAAGAAGCAATCGAATTCTTCATTAAGATTAACCCAATTCTTAAGAGCTCCTAAATAGTTGCCTAATGTAAGAGAATTGGTAGCCTGCATTCCAGAATATAGTATTTTCTTTTCATCACTCATTTTATAATTCCTTACTCTTTCTATTATTTTTATTTATTATAATTTGTATCTGTTAATATTAGCAGCAACTCGTTTCTGATTCTTGTCTATGTTAGCCTTAATCGCTGCAGTAATCTTCTTAACTAGTTTAACTTTCCTGTCAGTATGAAGAATCTCTTTTCTAATATAATCATTAGCAGCTTCTTCTCCATTCTCAGCAAGATAAGTAAGAAGCATAACAAGCAGTGCCTCAGTATCAGGGTGCATCATATATCTTTTCTTGCCCTTTTCATAATACTCTAACGCACTACTGTCAGTATATTTGTCCTTCTGGTAATTCTTACTTGCCATTACTCTGTCAACATACATTTCCACCACGTATTTTACAGGCATCTTGTTGCCTTCAATAGGATGCCCCTTCTTCAATGTATAGTCAATCCAGTATTCAAAATGA
Source organism: uncultured Lachnospiraceae bacterium (assembly GCA_900316395.1). GTDB lineage: Bacteria > Bacillota > Clostridia > Lachnospirales > Lachnospiraceae > RUG191. The sequence continues at coordinate 36,622 of ONCT01000006.1, forward strand.
TGCTTATTTCTTCCCTTATGATGAAGCCACGCATATGAAACACCCCTCTTCTTACGCTCAGTATTATTCGGGCTTTCAGTACCTTTATAATATAAGCATCCAGGGATAAATTCTATGGGATTATATTTGGACAGGTCATGAAGCAGTCCCTGCCTGTATAAGCCCACTTCAAAGCATCCCTTCATAACAAGATGGCGATGCCTAGTTATTGTTCTGTAATGACTTATTGGTCGAATCATGATGTTTCCTTTCCTTCTTCTTGTCAAGAATCTCTACACTATCGTTAGTTATCTTCGTCTCCTTACCAACGAGAATAGTAATAGAACCACCTGGCACCATAATATAATGCTGTGACTTAATGTACTTAAGCTCTCCGAAATCACTATATGTATTACATGCCAAATACCATTTCTTATTACCACTCATTCGAGGCAGTGCGAACTTCTCTTCATCGTAATGGAAATTATAACAGATAAGTATATCGTCCTTATTATCATCAAGAGAATACTCTCCAGCATAAAGGACTCCAAGCGCTTTCTTCTCATCACCAATTCCCATCATCCAAGGCTCTCTTCCATGATATGATAAGTCAGGTATACCTGTATGATGATAGTCATTCATATGCATTGGTTCTTCAAGCCTTATTATAGGATTATTCTTCCTAAATCGAATCATCGCCTTGGTGAATTCTCTAAGCTCTCTTGCGAATTTGTTCTTAGGGAAATCCACCCAGCCTGTCTCGTTATCCTGGCAGTATACATTGTTATTGCCACCTTGTGAATTGCCCACCTCATCTCCTGCTAGTATCAACGGAATAGCCTGACCTAGCATAACAGCGCAAATTGCAGTCTTCATATTGTGAAGTCTAATAGAATTAATTGCTTTGTTATTAGTCTTGCCTTCAAATCCGTAATTATTGCTGCAATTATAGTTATTGCCATCTCGATTCTCTTCGCCATTCGCTTCGTTATGCTTCTCACCATAGGCAAAAGAATCATACAAAGTAAATCCATTGCTATTAGCAGCATAATTTACAAATCCAAATCTCTCGTTCTGTCGCTTAGAATTATTAGCAAGCTCTGATACATATCCATCAAAATGATTCTGTAATTGTCTTAGTGCATATAAGAACTCATCATTACTTATAAATAAATGCTTATTAAGCCTCTCACCATCTAATACTTCATATGGATATTCATGATAGAACAGCTTAACATCCGTAAGATATGGGCTTGTTACCAACCTCTTAATAGGCAAATCATTTCCTAATATATGCAATCCATCAACATTATATTCCTTTGCCCAGAATATAAGGGATTTCATCATAACCTCATCACTTACCAATTTGTTGAATGCAATCTCCATTATGACTTCCAGACCACGAGAGTGAATCTCATCTATCATCATCTTCATATTGTAAGAAGCCTTCTCTCCGCCAAAATAAGAAGCCTTCGGAGCAAAATAATGTCCCTTATCGTAGCCCCAGTAATTGACTTTACCTGAATCCTCTATAATGTTCTCAGTATTAAAATGCTCATTTACAATGGTAGATTCAACAATCCCCATTTCTTCAAATTCGTATAAAGGCTGAAATTCAATTGTTGTAACACCCAAATCAACAATCTCATCAAGCAGCTTAATAAAGCCCTTGTAATTACCCTTATCCCATCTATTAAGACCATGCTTCATAGTAAAACCACGCATATGAAGCTTATATATAATCATATCCTTAGGCGCAATATTCGGCTTAGCATGCTTGAATTCATAATCATCTACTGCTATGGCAGAATAAACCTTATAGTCATTCTCTTTACGAGACTTGTCATTCCACTTATCACGACCTACTACTCTCGTAGCGTACTCATCCATGGTCTCCTTGCCGTCACGATAGATTGTATAGCAAATTGTTTCAGGATTAAGACCTTCTACACTAACAGAGCATACCAATCCCATCTTATATTCATCAGTTATATCAATACGCGTAGTTAGCTTACGTGTCTTAATATCGTAAATGTTAATATAAGACTTTTCTTTAGTTGTTGTCATATAGGTAAATGTAATCAGGTCACCATGAACTCTGGCACCAAATTCACAAAAATTACCCTGTCTTAATCTCATAAATAAATCCTGCCTTTAGCAACTATTTTTTCGCATACAAAACTATTATACCATAACTGTTGCTTTTTATTGAATACTTTATTATAATCTTACAAGATATTTCTGAAATTAGTCGAAAAACAAGGAGAAAAACCATGGGAAATAAGGAAAATCAAGAGCTTGACGATGATGTAATGGTAACAATTGAGCTTGATGGCGAGGATCTTGACTGCGAAATCCTTACAATCTTCGACATTGAAGACCAGGATTATATTGTACTTATGCCTGTAGATGAGAACGGTGAACCGTTAGATGATACCCTTGTATATATCTATAGATACTTCGAAAAAGGCGACAACTATGCCATTGACAACATCCAGTCAGATGAAGAATATGAGCGCGTTAATAAGAGATTTAATGAATTATTAGAGGAAGCAAATAATCAACCTTAGTTTATTTGCATTTCCTCTATAAATCTAGATGGAAATAGCTTCTCGTTATTTCTTCGTTGTATATAGCACAATGTAAGGTTTGTCTTGGCGCGGGTCAAGGCTACATAGAACATCCGTCTTTCCTCTTCTAGCGCCTCCTGGCTTTCTGCTTTCTTGGATGGCGTTACCCCTTCATTAACATCAAGAATGAATACATTGTCGAACTCTAATCCCTTGGATGCATGAAATGTATACAAAAAAACTCGAGCATGTGACTCATCAGTCTTTCCCTCTTCATATTCTAATCTCATATTACATTCCTCAAGAAATGCTTTAATATTAATAAAACCTTTGCTTAGACTTGTTACATTCTCTAATACCCTCATATAATCATCGTACTGCTTCTTATTATTGGCTGTCTCAGCGATATAATTATCGTATCCAATCTTCTTACGTATAAATAGAATTGCGGAGCTAGGTCTTAGACTCCTAAGCCTTGTAATATCAGACTTCATATTCCTTATTCTATTTTGCATATATGGTTTGTCTGAGTAGAATCGCACCATATCATCAAATGACACATTTTCCCTATCAATACATTCTCTTCTAATATATCTATTAGGTTTATTATATATCCTTAGAAAATCAGACCTCTTCCCTTTTCCTAATGCAATATTCATGTAGCTAATAATATCCTTAAATATGAAATGACTATATATATTAGACACTTTATCCTTAACAAAAAATGGTACACCCTTTTCAGAAAGCATGTTGGTAATTGAAATGTTCTGATTCTTATTGCGAAATAATATGGCAACAGTTGATGATTCATCCCTGTTAAGAAGTGTCTTAAGCTTAGCACATATCCATTTTGATTCTGTATCAGCATCCTTAAAATAGTGGGTGCTTATATTACCACTATGAGTATTATTAGCCACGATCACCTTATTGAATCGTTTCTCATTGCTGCTAATAAGCTTAGATGACTGTTCAACAATACTAGCACATGACCTATAATTGGTACATAACTTAATAACCTTACAGTCATCATATTCCTTAGGGAAATCAAGCATAATATTAGGATTAGCACCACGAAAACCATATATAGACTGATCATCATCCCCTACTGCAAACACATTCCTACTAATAGCAAGCATCTTAACAATGCCAAACTGCAAATCATTCATATCCTGCATCTCATCAATCAGATAGAAGGAATAACGTTGCTGCCACTTTGATAACACCTTAGGATTCTCTCTAAACAAATTGTAGGTTAGCATTAGCATATCATCAAAATCTATCTTGCCTAATTCCTTCTTCATTGATTGAAATGCATTATATAGCTTTCTGAATTCATCTACATCGAAACCCTCAGATTCATATTCATCAATAGAAATGGTTGTATTATTAACATAGCTTATCTCTTTGTATAAGCCCTCTAATAATCCATCATCAAATTCCATATTTAAAGAAAGCACAACTTCCTTAAGGAAACTAATAAGATTCTTGCCCTGCAAGATAGAATCAGCCTCTAGTTTCATCTCACTTCTAAGAATTGAATAAAAAACTGAATGAAATGTGCCGAAATTGACAAGACCTGACTTAGGATTATTACACAGACTAATGAAGCGGCTCTTCATTTCAAGAGCTGCATCCTTAGTAAATGTAATAACAAGAATAGATTGAGGGTTGACATGGTATTCGTCAATAAGATGCTTAATCCTATTGACTAGAACTGTAGTCTTGCCACTTCCTGGACCTGCTAAAGTAAGGCAAGGACCAGTAAAGTGACGCACTGCTTCTAATTGATTATTGTCAAGCATAAAACTCCTTCACTTGACATCTTAACCCCATCCAAAGTAGTGTTAATATAACATAAGATTAAAGCTAGTGCAATAGATAGTGATAGAAAGCGCTGCATATACTATATTGTGTCTTATAAGCATTACCGATTATGACACAGTATAGTATGTACAGCGCTAATATTATAATCTACAGCTCCTTTTCTAACTTATCTATAGCTGTATTTATACGTCGAAGGGACTCTTCTTTACCTAGTAATTCTAGTAGTTCTGTGGCGCCACCTGGTGTCATTTGCTTACCAGATAATGCAGTTCTGATTGGCCATAATACATAGCCATTCTTTACTTCATGTTCCTTAGCAAATTCTACAAGCAATTGATATAGGGAGTCATTAGTATAGTCATCATGTTCTTCTAAAACAGGAACTAGCTCCTTAAGTGCTGATAATGAGCTTTCAGGTGTGGTCTTCATCTTCTTATGGCGATACATCTCTATGTCATAATCAGGAACGCTTTCGAAGAAGTCAATGTGTCCTTCGATATCTGGGAACACCTCTATTCTGGTCTTAACCATATTAGCAACCTTGACTTTATCAATTGGTCTGGTTATTACCTTGTCAATAATTGGCTCAGCAATCTTATAGAACTCATCAAAGTCCATAGCCTTGATATACTCGCCATTCATCCAGCGAAGCTTAACAATATCGAATACAGCAGGCGACTTAGACATATGATGATAGTCGAATGCTTTAACTAATTCTTCTAATGAGAATATCTCCTGATTGTTCTCCGGACTCCAACCAAGAAGTGCCACAAAGTTAACTATTGCTTCCGTAAGAAATCCCTGTTCAACAAGGTCCTCATAAGAGGAATGACCACTTCTCTTAGACAGCTTCTCATGATTCTCATTAGTAATAAGTGGACAGTGTACATATATTGGGACATCCCATCCAAATGCTTCATATAATCTATTATATTTTGGAGATGATGACAAATATTCATTACCACGTACAACATGTGTGATTCCCATTAAGTGGTCATCTACAACGTTGGCAAAATTATATGTTGGATAACCATCTGACTTAATAAGAATCATATCGTCAAGCTCTGCATTATCTACAGTAATCTCTCCATATATCTCATCATCAAATGTAGTTGTACCTGTTCTTGGGTTATTCTGTCTTATTACATAAGGCATCCCTGCATCAAGATTAGCCTGCACCTCTTCAGGAGACAAACCAAGGCAGTGCTTATCGTATATAGATATTTCCTTGCCATCTAGGTTCTGCTTAATTGACTCTAACCTCTCAGGCGTACAGAAGCAATAATATGCTTCACCTTTCTCAATTAGCTTCTTAGCATATTCAAGATAGATACCCTGTTCTTGTCTCTTAGACTGAACATAAGGGCCAACACCACCATCCTTATCTGGACCTTCATCATGAATCAAGCCCGTTGCTTGAAGAGTTCTGTATATAATATCTACTGCTCCTTCTACATATCGCTCCTGGTCTGTATCTTCAATTCTGAGAACGAAATCTCCTCCCTCATGCTTAGCTATAAGGTAAGCATAAAGTGCTGTCCTTAGATTACCAACATGCATTCTTCCTGTTGGACTTGGTGCAAATCTTGTTCTAATCTTACTCATTTTAATTTCCTTCCTTACATTACAATTTTTATAATTCATAATAATCAATATTCTCTTTTAGCAATGGAGTTATCTCTACACCATTCTTAGTCATAGTATCATATAAAGCCTTAAGCCTCTTATATGACTTGGTATTATTAACATTGAAGCGATGAATTGCATTAGTAAACATTGGACTGTCTTCTAGCTTACTTCTAATATCCTTGGAAAATGGACAATATGTAAATACAATTTCCCTGACGAACTTATTAAGTCGAAAGCCGCCCTTTGATTCGTATTTTATCCAGTTAAAATAATCCTTGGCAAATACTTCTCTAAAGCTATTCTTAGACCTTACAAGGGAACTCTTAATCTGATCCTTGGCATCCTGTGACAATTCATGGTTCTTCTTATAGAACTGAAGATAATCATAATAATCACTAGTAAGAGAATGCTCTCTTATATCATTCCACCTTGGGCCTTGTATCTTACGACACAGCTCCCATCTGTATCTGGCAGTCAGAATTGTAATCTCATCTGCTATATCACAGGTTGCGAATATCGGCAGCATAAACCTGGCTGGAGTATCATTCTTGACACTTGCTGTCTCCTGCCACATCATTCCCTTAGACCCACAATTAGGCATTAGAATAAAGTCTGGAAGAATCTCACTCATCAAAGCCTCATTCTTGATAGCATCAGGAAGATTATTATAGAAAACTGGTCTATAATATGCCGAGAAATCAATACTTCTTATTCCATTAACAGCCTCATATATCTTATTCCTGCTTACAAGCATATTCGTAGGGTCATTAAACAGATCATTATCATTCATAATAGCATTAAAGCTACTAATATTGCCATAAGTCAATCTGTTAACCGTCTTGAACATATTATCTATCTCGAAGGAAACTCTTTCTTCTGGTTTGTTCTTAATCCTGTCTATCTCTTCCTTCTTGATATTTCCTTGTTTGTATTCCTCAATTAAGTAATGCTCGAAATCAAGGTCGAATTCATTCTTAGACGGTTCTCTGTCACCACGATATATAGCCTTAAGCCAGTTGAACATTGTAAATACATGGTCGGAACTGACAAGCTCCATATGATTAGTTATGCTAAATAATCCATTAATCTTATCCTCTTCTAAGAATGCGCCATCCACATATCCAAAGTTAAGAAACATCTCAACTGTTGCAGGAAGATTTCTGTCATTAACCGCCCGCAAAAAGCATTTCTTATATATATCATAGAAATCATTATTAATCTGTTTCCTAAGATTGTTAGCTTCCTTGTCGCGCTGAATCTTAGCATAGCACTTAGAATAATCAGTAAATCTCTTAATATACTCCTTCTTAGAATCACTAAGAAATCCTGCGTAATCGAGAATGAATTCTAAGTCTGAGCTAGGACCTTCCTCCTCCACACTATCTTCTTCTGGAACAAGATGTTTAGCATCATCATATTCTTCTTTACATCTATCAATTAACTTAGAATCATATATACCAAGATTAGTTGCGAACTTAAGAAGGCCTTCTATTGTTTGCTCAAGCTCACCCGTATCAAGATTAGAGCGCTTATAGAAAGCCATAAGCGCAATGTAACCATGAAATATATCCCTGTTCCTGTCACTTATAAGATGGTCCCTGTTATAGCCGTAGAACTCTATCATCTGAGATATTCCCTGGGCCACACGATGCATCTGCAATGACGCCTCCATTATTGCCCCTAGAGAAAGCTTGTCATCAGATGTATATAGCTTCATATACTCATTTGCATGATTATGAACAATACTATCTAAGCTATCAAGTTCCCAATCACTAAGTGTGTGTGTTACATTAAGGGGTTGAAATGAAGACAAATCAGGTCCGCTGGAATATTCGAATCTATTCTTAATAACGAGTGACTGATACTCCTGATACACCTTATCTACATAGACAGAGAATTTATTAGCATTCTTATATAGTCTGTCATAGACCTTGAATTGTTGAAACCTCTGGCTGATGGCAGTCTTAAGAAACAGAGTTCTCATCTTAGCTTCCTTCTCTAAGAAATGCTTAAGGTCTGATACACTACGACATGTGAACATGATAAATGTGCAATCCGTCTTGGCAATGTAATCACAGATAAAGAAATCCTGCTCAAGCATTCCAATGATAGAATTAACACCCAGCTTAGTCTCAACGAAATCATTCTTCTGTATTACTTCGCCTTCTTGAATTATATACCATTCCTTAACAGGGTCATTCTTTTTTGCCAATACCTGTCCCTTTTTAAGTTCAATTATTTCCATTATTCTTACCTAACTAACATTTTTGTATTTATTAAGACCGCAAATCTTATCAACAGAATCAATAATCTCTAGAATCTCAGGAACATAATAATGATGCTCTCTCATAAGTCTGTCTATCTCGTCTCTCTCACTCTTAACAGCCTTAGTATTCTCTTCCATTCTGTCCCTTACCTTAGAACGCCTCTCCACAAGCTTATGCCTAATCTCAATTCGCTCATCCTTATTAACAAGGGCACTTGTCTGTGTTAACCATATCTTACAATCATATAGCCCTGCCTGTTTTAGAAGCCTGATTAATCGACCTGTAAAATATTCTAAGTCTTCGTTATTCTTTTCAAATCGCTCCTTCTCCTTAACAGCCTCTAGGTATTGTTCCCATACATAAAGAAGCTTATAGGAGCTTTCTACATCGTATTTGTCAGCAACATAATCAACCGCCTTAGTCACGTTGACATACTTCATTCTAACAACATTAAGAAGGGATATGGTATTGTTCAGCTTCTTCTTGTCTTTTCGCATATCTCTTGACAAATTAGACATAAACACAAAAAGAACTCCAACTGCAATAGCTGTCACAGCAAAGAGAATCATCCTGTATAATCCCACATCTGCCTTGGTAAACTTCTCAATAATAAATGACAATACTAAGAAGGAAGCAAATGCTACTGCAACAAGAATAGACAGAATTGTAAATCGCTTCTTAGAGCGATTGCTTTCATTAATCTCCATCTCAACTAAGCTCTTCTGACCTTCTAAGTCATTCATTTCCTTCTTAATCTTCGCCTGATACCTTTCATTCTCCTGCATTCTGCTAATGATGCCAGGCATATCCTCCTGCTCTTGTTCCATAAGAACAAATTGCTCATCAGTAATTTTCTTAGAGCTCTCAAGATAAGCAGTCTTAGCCCTGTCTGACTCTAATATATTAGCTGCAGCATTTCTTACTTCGTTATATCGCTCCTCAGGCAAATTATCAATAATTTGAATATCATCAAGGTACTTCGTTACAAGCTTATATTCCTTCTTCTCTGCTTTAATTTCTTTTGTAGTTGCAATAATTTGCTCACAAGAATCAAGGATATAGTGCTCAAGCTTCTTAGGGTCATCCCACGCATCTATATCCTGTATCTCCTTTGTAACCTTGGCAAAGGCTTCATCAAGCTCTTGTTCTTTTTTCTTCTTCCTGCCAAAAAATCTCATATACTATCCCACTATATATTACACAACTGATTATATTCCTGTTTCCATCTATTAATTATTGCACCAAGCTGATTCTTATATGACTTTTCTTCATAGAAGTCATCCCTCATCTTATCAAGACGGGTAGAAAAATTCTTAACATCAGCACTTGTACTTGTATCTGTAACAATTTTCTTAATCTTAGCCGCTAAATCCTCAGGCACAAAATATTTTGCAACCTGCATATTGAACCCATCGTCATCTCTCATACATCTATAAGTACAAAGCATAGCTTCTAAGGATATCTTCTTACGATTAAGCTGGTATGCATATTCAAAGCATACACTTGCCTCATTAAAAAAGAATAATCTTGAATAACATACTGCCAGATTATGCCATATATCACCAAGAAACTCCTTAGATATTTCCTTCTTATCAGCCCTGTCTAATATATTCTCATACTCATATACAGCATCAACAATATTGCCCTTATCAAGCAATCTGTCAGCTCTGATTTTACTACATTCTATTGGTGATTTATTTTCAAATGAGCTGATTATCTCAACAACATTTCTTATCTCATCACCTGGAAGATAGTCGCACATATTAAGAAGTGTTTCAATAAATACATGCAGTGGCTTCTCTTCATCAAGAATTGTAGTTAAGGCCTTCTCTTCTTCCTTGCCGATTTCTCTTCCAATCCAGCCACACAATTCATAGCAAGCGAACTCTGTATTAATCAGATATGCGTTATGTGCTACATAATAACACAATTCTTCCAAAGAATATATATTAAGCGATACATCTTCTATATAATATGGAACAGCCGCAATAGGCTTCTTACATAGAATTAATTCTCCCATTATAGTCTCCTTATACTATATATCTAAGATACTATCTATGTCTGATTAAAATATCAACACGCTCATAAAGAAAATCGCTTAGTTGATATTTCTAATCAGACATATTGTTATACTAGTGATATTCTATGTTCCCAGGTCTTATTAGAACTAGGAACAATCTCTCCGAAGCCAAGGTCAGAAATAGTAACAACAGCTTCAATATCAGATGTAGGCCTTGCGCTAATGCGAAGCCTTGTTGTTCTATTATCTCTCTCAGGCAAGTCAGTAAGCTCTAGAATCTCCACCTTAGCATCTCTGCTGTCAGGCTTTTGAATCCATATTTCTATCTCACCAGAGCCGTCAAGAATAACTTCACATTCTCCATGGGCCTCATACCAGCTATCTCCTGCATTAAGAAGTGTTAGATACTCCATTATTCTCTTATCTACCACCTTAAGCGAAAGGTTCATCTTAAGCTCATTGTCTCCTATATATACAAATGGCCAATCCTTAACACCGTCCTTGACAGCACCTGCATAACAAGCACCACGAGAATACATATCCTTGCCAACAAATACCTTACGATTGTGGCACAGTTTCTGAAGAGATACCTTAAGCCAATCGCCATCAAATCCATCCCCTAATAGATATACGGCAGATATTATCTTACCTGCAAAAACTCTTTCAATAATCTCTTCAAATTCAAGGTCTGGATTATCTCCTAATCTTCCGTGCACCCCATCCTGAAGATAAACTATCTGAGGAGTTGTTCTAAGATTCCTTGACAAATAATAATGCTTAAGCTCACTTCCTGTATAATCAAACAATACAACATCATGAAGGAAGCACTCTGGTCTCTGATTCAATGTGTAATAATAGAAAGACTCCTTAAAATCAATAACCATAAGCTTATCTCTGGTAACACCAAGTTCACTTACAATATAAGCAAATGTCTCAACCACCTGAACATCCAGGCTCTCAACAGCAATAACCAGCTTAAGAAGCCTTTTGTTAGCATAGAAATATCCCGGCATATTAAGAAGCTTCTTAATATATATGAGAAGTAAATCCCTAGCCTTCAATCTCTCATTCTCTATAAGAATATCTTCATTTGCGTACGCCTTAGGGAGTATATCTTCTATAGCCAAGGCATTGCCAAGCTTAACCTGAGACTTTGCCTCTTCTCCAAAAAACCACTGTCCTACAGCTCTTCTCTTAGCTAGAAATGTAGGAATTTGACAATGATTAGCACCCATTACAGTACTAATAGTTTCTGGTGAATCCATATTTATTTGATAATAACTTACACATGTGTAGCTTTCGCGTAACTCAATTCCGAAATATACACCTTTAGAATTATCCTGCAATTTGTCACCTCTAATCACATACATATCTATACTCTGGCAAATAATTGCTTAGTCACATAATCTAGTCCCTGATATTCCTTCATCTCCTCGAGCAAATCCTTCTCCTCATTATAGAGAAGGTCTGATTGCATCTTATTGATTCTGTCATATCTGCTATTGCCATCATTAATAATGTCATTATATACAAGTACATCCTTCTTAAGCACATCTTCTTCATCAAGCCTATGCACTTCGTAGTAGATATTATCACCGAAGAATAAGACGAATTGCTTTACATATATTCCTGGATACATCTCAAGCATCTCTTCAAACTGAATATCATCCTCGTTCTTCTTGTATATAATATTGATTCTCTCATTAGCATTTCCATGATACTCAGCAAACTGCTTATCATAGAGATGATATTTAATAATCAACTGCCTGTCCATATTCTTAAAAAATGAGAAATATACATTCTTGACAACATACTCTCTAACAATATTGTCAAGTATATTAAGCTCATTCTCCTTAAGATTATCCATGAAGCACAAATGCTTCATAAGAGCAATTTTACAAGCATCATTCAACTTATCAGAACGATTGTATTGCCTGAATATGAACGAAGCATCGAACTCATCTAAATCATCAATAGCTTCATTAATGTAGTCATTGGCAAAATATGTTAGGACTGCTTCTACTAACATCTTGTTATAATCAGATGATACATAGGACTTAAATATGTCATGATAAGCATCACTAATATCTTCGCTATAGAACATCTGGACTAATATTCTGTCTTCTAGCTTATGAGTATCGATATTATGCTTTAAGCCTTCTTTCCATAGCATTATCATCTTATCATTAGGGCCAACATATTCTTCACATAGGAAATTACATACGTCAGGGTCTAATTCTTCAGAACCGATTATGCTAGCACATAGCGATACGAAAAAGGACGAAGTAGTCTCCTCTACATCTTCTTTAATCATATAGCTGCATAGCTTATTAATATATTTTTTCTCAACATAGGAACCGTTATATGTACTTACTATGTAATATGCTCTGTCGTAGCTCTCTGTTGATATAAATAAGTCAATTATATACGAAAGGACTTCTGCATCTATCCTGTCAAATGATACCTCTTCGCAAAGGTGTCGCTCTATCATATCCTCTCTTCCATGCTTTTGTAAGAAATATATAAGCAAAGGATAAAGCTTAGCTTTATAGTCTGATGATATTGCCTTAGAAGAAATAAATGTCTCAACACAATGCAAATCCTCAATCTTAAGGGTCTCATCATCCTTGCCTCTAAGAATAGCAGGAAGAGAAGAATCCTTAAGTTCATCAAAGAATCGAATGACATAAGGCATTGATTCTGGTGATAGTTTCTTCAGATTATCTACCAAAGCATCACTCTTAAGCAGGAACTCATACATGTAATCACCTGTAGCCGAATGCAATACTCCCTTCTTATCCTCTAAGAATATGCAGAAATTCTTGGCAAAAATCGGCACATAACATACATTATTCCTCACAGGCGCAATCACAGGATTCTCTAACTGTTCCGACACCACTAAAACTCTGGTAATATCATCTCTTGCAACAGAGATTCTTGCTGTATGCAATAGCGGTGCAATATTAGCAGCCACATCTTCATTAATAATTCCATTATCTAATACATCCTGATAAATTATGGCAAGAGAATCGTCAATTCGTCCATATTGCATTTGTTCTATTGCAAATAATTCAATTGTGCGCAAGTATTGCTGATACAAGCTAGAGAAGTCATCCTTATGCAATACAACATTACTATATACAATAGCCTTCTTATCGTATGACATATTGCTTTGGTATTTGAAATACATTAAAAGTACCTGTGGCAGATTAACAAGATGCTCCCCTTCTAAGCACATAAGATATGCTTCATATACTCCTGTAATCCTCATCTCCTTATAGAGACACAGCTCATACCATCTTAGGTATTTCTCTCCATATGAATTAGTACGCATCAGATACCCTACAATAATCTCTAATGCACTATTGGTTGGATTAGCCTCATAAGCAGCACATGCTATCTTATATAATCTCTCATCATAAGTACTACATACATTAAGCAATGCCATGAATTGATCACTAATATCCTCTGTAAACCCGTTATGTCTTCTAATCCAATTAAGAATCTTGATAACACAAGGTGAAATCTCTTTAATTAGATAAGGGTCCTGTCTATATATAGCATAGGCTTCAACATACAGATATGGTGTGTCATATCCATTATTCAACCATTGTGTTATGTCCTTAAGCTTCCTTGAATTATTATTGCTATATTCGTTCCGCAAGAACAGTAGGAACCAGAACACGCGCACATCATCTGGGTGACTTCTAAAAATCACTTCAATCTCATTAGTAAGTCTGTCCACATAACTAGGCTCCGGCTCTATTAAAGTACATAGATACAGTAGATATGCCCACTTAACACTCTTCTTATCGCTAATATCCCTCTTAATCTTCTGTATAATCCATAAAGCTTCCTGCTTCTGTCCATTTGCAATATATGCATGAGCCTTCATAAGCTCATAGAACTCAACATCAGCATCACATTTGTCATAGGAAGGCTCTATCCCCTCTTCCATAGCATATCTAAGGTCTGTAATAAATGTATCTATTAGCTGTATGCTTTTCTCTGCCCACTGACCTGTGGTTATATGACGAAGTCTGTATTCCTCATAATTATATAGAAATTCAACCTTGCGTCTCTTCTTATCCTGATAAGAGAAATCAACATAGGTGTCTTCTCCCTCTAATCTTGCAGTAATCAAGAACTCCTTATGCTGGTTGATTGTGTCAAAAGAAATCTTGGCAAGATTAGTACCCTTATGCATACGATTCTTGTGAATATAATAGTCAAAATGCAGCTTTGAGCCCAAGAAATAATCAGAATCAATATGCTCCTTCTCAATAGTAACAAAATCAGCATCAATTGATACATCAATCTCAACATTGCCCCATGTTGACTTGGTAATTACAATCTCTTCCTTCTGATTCTCGCAAATGTCA
>ONCT01000010.1 GCA_900316395.1 uncultured Lachnospiraceae bacterium
AACTTCCTTCTCAATCAATCTCTTATGCAGTAAATCATCTGCACACACCAGCTTAATATATTTGCCACTGCAAAGCTCTAAGCACCTGTTCCAATTGCCTGCCATACCAAGATTGTCTTTATTTCTATACGCCTTTAGGCGCACATCTTTTACAGATTTCACAACCTTATATGTATCATCAGATGAATTATCATCCACAACAATCAACTCAATATTCTTATAGCTCTGGGATAATATGCAATTAATCGTCTCTAGTATGTAGTCTTCATTATTATAAGCAGGAATACATACTGACACTAGTGGTTTATTGTTCATAATATTCCTCACTAATACTACGTATATGTCTAATTAGCCGAAGTCGGCCAAGCGATTTTCTTATGAGCGTGCCGACTTTCGGTAATTAGACATCTCATATATTACTCTGGCATGTTAGCAAGGTAGTAGTCCAGCGCATCCTCCCAGCTTGCCATAGAAAAATCACTAGTTACTTCCTTAAGATGTGCATTCTCTAAGATTGAGTAATGTGGTCTGTTGGCTGCGGCAGGATTAATCTTAGCATATTCCTCGCTTGTAACATGATTAACCTTAGTCTTGATATCACATTTCTTATAGAAGGCCTCTGTGAACTCAGCCCAGTTAGTATCTCCCTCACATGTAGCGTGGTAGATTCCATACTCCTGCGTACCCTCTAAGAAATGAATCATCTTAGACAGCTCAACAGCAGAGGTTGGAGTACCTAGCTGGTCGCACACAACTGAAACCTCGTCGTGTGTCTTAGCAGCATTAAGCATTGTCTTAACGAAATTCTTACCATCTCCATAAAGCCATGCAGTACGAAGAATGAAGTATTTGTCAGCGTTCTCCTGTACAAACTTCTCGCCTGCAAGCTTAGTTCGGCCGTAAGCAGATACAGGGTTAGGCTCGTCTGTCTCAACATAAGGCTTGCTTCCATCACCTGCGAATACATAATCCGTAGAAATGTGAATTAACTTAATGTCGTTTTCTTTAGCAACGATAGCCAGGTTCTTAGGACCAATTGCGTTAGCCTGATAAGCCACATCTTCCTTCTCCTCGCAGCCATCAACATTAGTAAATGCTGCGCAGTTAATAATTACATCTGGATGAGTGTCAGCGCACACCTTGCGAACTGCCTCAAGGTCTGAAATGTCAAGCTTAATAACACCTTCCATATCAATCATATCAGTCTTGATAAATTCAACGCTGTTACCATATTCATTTCTAATAGCGCGTCCTAACTGACCATTACAACCTGTAACTAGAATCTTCTTCATAATAACCTCCTATCCATTCAACATAACGTTAGCAGAGCTGTTCGTAATGTATATACTCTAGTGTGGGTGCAAGGTGCAACAAGCGATTTTCTCTATGAGCTTGTGCACTTTGCACCACACTTATTAAAATAACCTATTAAGAGCAGAAAAAATACCTCTTATACCAGCTCTGGTAATGTTAGAGCTAACTCCTACTCCGTAAGTAATCTTACCAGTTATAGGATTCTTAAGCTTCATATACGCAGCCGCCTTAGCGTGTGAGCCTTGTGAAAGTGAATGCTCTGAGTAATCCTCTACGCTAAAGTCCACATCAGGCACGCATTGACGAATTGCTGTCTTAAGTGCGTCAATAGGACCATTGCCTTCTGCCTCTGAGTGAAGCTCTTCTCCTCTGTATTTGAAGTCAAGTGATACCTTGGTATCATCACTACTTGAGTTATCATATACATCCACGAAAACAAGCTCGAATGGGTCCTTGTTCTCGAAGTACTCTGCCTTAAATGCAGCCATAACCTTCTCTGGCTTAACCTCTCCGCCTTCTTCCTCAGAAATCTTCTGAATAACCTTGGCGAATTCCTTCTGCATATCCTTGGGCAGCTTGTAGCCATAAACTGTATCCATAACAAATGCAATTCCGCCCTTACCAGACTGAGAATTGATTCTAACTACTGGCTCATATTCTCTTCCTATATCGGCAGGGTCAATTGGAAGATATGGCACTTCCCAATGCTCTCCGCCTCTTTCCTTAAGCGCCTTAACGCCCTTGTTAATAGCATCCTGATGAGATCCGGAAAATGCAGTAAATACAAGCTTTCCTGCATAAGGATGTCTCATGTCAACTTCCATCTTACAGCAGCGCTCATATATCTCAACGATTTCTTTAACATTTTCAATATTAAGCTTAGGGTCAATTCCCTGGCTGAACATATTGTAGGCAACAGTAAGCACATCCACGTTACCTGTTCTCTCACCATTACCAAGAAGTGTTCCCTCAACTCTGTCAGCGCCAGCGAGCAGAGCCAGCTCTGTAATTGCCACGCCTGTTCCTCTGTCGTTGTGGGGATGAACTGATAATATTACATTATCTCTATCTTCAAAATGTGTACTCATCCACTCAATCTGATCAGCATATACATTAGGTGTATTCATCTCAACAGTTGCTGGCAGATTGAAGATTATTGGATTATCATTAGCATTGTTCCATGCCTTCTGAACTGCTGTACATATCTCTAACGAGAAGTCCAACTCAGTTCCTGTGAAGGACTCAGGCGAATATTCAAGCTGAATATCACCATCAAAATTCTTCATTCCATCTGTTACCATATTAGTTCCAGCAACAGCAATATCAATTATCTCTTCGCGAGACTTGTTAAATACCACATCTCTTTGCAGTGTAGATGTTGAATTGTAAATGTGAAATATTACATTAGGTATTCCCTGAATCGCCTCAAATGTTCTGTCAATCAGCTCCTGTCTACACTGGCATAACACCTGAACCTTAACATCATCTGGAATCTTATTCTCTGCAACAAGCTTTCTTAAGAAATCATACTCAATCTGGCTGGCTGCCGGAAATCCTATCTCAATCTCCTTAAAGCCTAATCTTAAGAGAAGCTCGAACATCTCCATCTTCTCGTCTACATTCATAGGCTCAATTAATGCCTGGTTACCATCTCTAAGGTCGACGCTACACCATATTGGCGCCTTTTCAATTTCCTTGTCCGGCCATGTTCTTTCTGGGAAGTCCACCACCGGATTTCTCTTATATCTCTTAAAATCTAACATTGTTCTTCCTTCCTAATATTCATCAAAATTATTCTCTACTAGTACCACAAGTGCATATAAAGCTTCTTCTTCCTGTGGTCCATCACATACAATTTCTATCTCTTCTCCAGCCGTGACGCTGGCGCCGAGGACGCTTAGCATTGATTTGGCATTAGCCTCGTGATTGTCGCGATATATGAATTTCGTTGAAGTATCCGAATACTTTATCGCCTCATCACACAGCTTGCCAGCAGCCCCCATATGTAACCCTGATAGATTAGTAATAGTTACCTTTTTACTTACCATTTTTATCGCCTCTATTCTATTATTAATTCTGTAGTTGTTGTCTTAGCCTGATACTCGCTGTCTAGCGTTAGGACAACTGATACCGCATGCTTGCCCTTAGACAATCCGCTGGCATCTACGTAACCGCTAATCTTAGTCTCATCTAGCTTGTCGAGCTGTTCCTTCATGGCAACTATCTCAACATTAACATAGCTATCATCAAACTCGCCCTTTAATCCAGGTGCAAGATTATTAATTGTTAGATTGTTCGTAGGTATCTTAAATGTCTTAGATACCTTATTGTTAACATCCACCTTAATCTTAACAGTGGCATCGGCTGTATTAAGCACATTTACCCTGTTAGGCAGGTATTGATTAATATCAACAGTGGTCTCGAAATCAGCAGAAATCAGACTTAAGTTAATAACAGAAGCCGGAACTACTATCTCCGTCACCTTGTTAAGGTCTCTTGACTCACCCTTAATAACAACTTCCTTCGGCGTGGTTGTTATGGATGCAATCTCAAGTCCATCTTGCAGACTTCCTGATGTCTCCACCTTAATCGGAACCGTCTTAACCATACAGATATGTGCAGTAACCTTGACCTTGTCTTTGCTAAAGTCAAGCTTAGAAGTATCAACCTGCTTGCCACTGCTATCAACAGCCTTAAGAGCAACATCCTGAGTAATATCCCTGTCAGTTCCATCAACAGGAAGGGTAGCTTCAACTGATGTGATAGATGCCACAACATCCTCAGGACCATATACTGTAACAGTCTTGGTATCAGATACCACATCCTCAACACCATATCCTGCTGCCGGATTACCTGATGTCTTCGGCACTACTGTAAACTGATTAGATACCGCCTTGCCGATGTTAACCTCCATAGAATAATTCTTAGAAGGGATTGATACCTTGTCAGCATTCTTAAGAGGAGTAATTGTAATAGGCACATATTGATTATTCTCAATATATTCCATGTCAGCTATTGCCTGAAAATCACTTCCTGACATCTGCTCTAGCACAGATCTCTTGGCTGTCACTCTAAATGTTACAGGGTCTCCCGCTATTACCTCATAGTATTTGCCCTGGTCTAGAATAACCTCCTGATTAATGACATCAACTGAAGTTGTATATGTCTTAGTCTGAGTCGGGTCATTAAAATTAATAACCACAAACCATAGACCAAGCGCAAAAAGTACCGCAAGCAATTTCAATCCTATATTGTTAAGAAAGATATTCTTAATTCTATTCATCATGGCTATCCCTCCTCTTCAAGAAGGTCTTACCCTTGTTGTCTTCCACTACCTCGTCTGGCATCTGAATTGTTCGAAGAAGATTAGTCAAATCTTCATCGGAAATGTCATGTATAAGTCTGCCTTCATTACATACAGACACCTTACCAGTCTCTTCTGAAACGATAATAGTTGTTGCATCTGTTGCCTCGCTTACACCAAGGGCAGCTCTGTGACGAGTACCTAAATCCTTGCTTATAGCCCTGCTATCAGATATTGGCAGGTAGCATGTGGCAGCCACAATTCTGTCGCCTCTTACTACTACTGCACCATCGTGAAGGGGCGTATTCTTCTCAAATATATTAATTAACAGCTGTCTCGATAACAGGGAATCAAGCTTAATTCCTGTTCTCTCATATTCGCTGAGGTTAACCTTGTTCTCAATTACGATTAGCGCACCTGTCTTAACGGCACCCATCTCGTAGCATGCTTTGACCATATCATTTAAGGTTCTGTCAGAGAATCTCTTCTCTCCTGTCTTACCTAAGCCCATGTTACGAAATACGTTGGACAAGCTTCTACTTCCTAATCCATCAAGAGCCTTACGAAGCTCTGGCTGGAACAGTACTACAACAGCTACTAATGCCACGCTAAGTAGCTTCTCGCCTAACCAAAGTATGGTACTCATCTGTAGCAATGCAGCAATAACGAAGAACACCACAATAACAAGGACACCCTTAAGCAATGTCCATGCTCTTGAATTCTTGCACCATGCTAACAATCGATAAATGAAAAATGCAAGAATTATTACTTCAAGCACATCTATCCATGTGATATCTGGAATGTATAATCCAAAATAATCACCAGTCCATGAATCTACACCATCTTTAATTTTGGTAAAAAAATCACTTAGATTCATCTACATCCTCCGTCTTAGAATCACTCTCTATCTTGCCCGAATTATAGAATTTGCTTCGGGTATTGGTGGTGATTCGTGTAACTCTCTTCTCTTCCTTGGACAATTCAATCTTAGGAATCGCAGTTACATAATAGACATAATCATCATCTTCAAATTGCACTCTCTCTACTCTCTCATAGTCGAGGTCTCTAAAAATATACGTAATGGCAAAGCCTACGATAAAGGCAACAACATTTGCAAGGATAAGCATAGGCACCTTGCCAAGATTACCTGTTATAACATAGCCTGTAAGCATAAATGCCATTTCCACGAAAATGCCCGATACAGTCGCCACGAGATAGGAGCGCTTCATCTGTGTATTCTTAAGAAGCATTATTACAACAAACATGGCAACCAGGCTCGCTATAAAAATATAAAGCATTGGATTGGCAAGCATCTTCTGAGATATAACATCAATTACTGTTACATCGCTTCCCTCATCAATAAATACTGATGCGTTCTCTCTTATTGTCTTGAGATAGAAGGAAAGAATGCCGCCGCTTATTACTGCTGCCACTTCATTCATCTCGCCGAGGAGAGCAGAGCATACAGGTATTGGGTATGGCATCTGCACCTGAAGGGCAACAGGCAGATAACTGATATTGTACATATGCTTAGCGCCGTAAAAAAGGCTTAATCCGTAGGATATAACCATTAGGGCTAAGGCAATGAACGCAACCTGTCCCGAGAGTCCAGTTAATTGAACAAAGATATATAACATTACAAGCAATCCTCCTGCACTTAGCGGAATAAATGCACAGGCTATTGCTATAATAATTGCAAATATCGGGTTCCTAAGGAAAGAAATATATCCAAAGAAATGATTAATTATCAAAAAACTACAAAGGGATAATAAACCCTTGCCTACAATCTTGAGCCATCTACTATTGGAAAAGCAATAGTTCCTTATGGCATCTCTTATCTTAACTGTACTATTCATATATCTTCCTAGAAGTCTCGCTAGTCTTATATAAATCGTCTAATATCTTGTACTGCTCTAAGATTTGTTCATTCTTCTCATTGCTCTCGTCGTATCTCTTGGCAGCCTTCTTCCTACCACTCTTAACAAGGTAATACGTGTGAAATACGAATCCGCTTGTGTACACAACTGCAAATATTATCCATGCAATACTTGGAACACCTTTTTCATATACCGCAATCATAATAGCTATCCCTATAAATGTGTATAAGAGATATACTAGTACTGCTGCAACAGAATATATCATTGTCCAAAGGGCCAAATAACCCTTCCTGGAATGATTCTTAACTATTCTGATATTATCCGATTCTTCTCTCTCGAACATGGCCATCTTCGTCATCTGATGCGCCCGTCTTGTATCAATCATAAACTCTCCTTGACAGCTTATAAATTAACTCACTTATTATATCATAAAGCCTTGTATAATAACAAGTTATTCAGTTTTGATTTTTCAATATAATATGCTATAATTTCTCATTAGATTGGAGGCATTATGATTAGATTAATTATTACACTACTATTCGTTATCCTTTTCCTTGTTCTAGGACTTCCTGTAATGGGAGTAGAATGGATTGTGACCAAAATAAATAAGCATGCAGGAGATATGGCAGCACTTCGTACTGTTCAATGGGCTTTCAAGGTATGCCTTTTCCTAAGTGGAGTTAAAGCCGATATTAGAGGGCTTGAGAATCTGCCTACAGACCCAGAAAAGCCAGCTCTGTTAGTTGGTAATCATAATGGCTTCTATGATGTTATGCTAATGTACACACTTTTCCCAGAGAGGACTGGATTCATTGCCAAGAAAGAATTCAAGAAGGTTCCTCTTCTTAATCTGTGGATGATGATGCTATACTGTCTCTTCCTGGACAGGAAAGATACAAAGCAGGGTCTTAAGACAATACTTACTGCTATAGAGCATATTAAGCAGGGCATATCGATATTCGTATTCCCTGAGGGAACAAGATCTAAAGATGGTAAAATGCAGGAATTCAAGGCAGGCGCCTTCAAGATTGCCACTAAGACAGGATGTCCTATTATACCTGTTGTAATGAGTGGAACGGCAGACATCTTCGAGAATCATTTGCCATTTATCAAAAGCGGACCTGTTGTAGTTACAATTGGAGAGCCAATTGATGTTAACAGCTTAGATAAAGACGAAAAGAAGCATATCAGTGATTATACCCATAAGATTATGGAAGATATGCTGGTTATCAATAATGAGGCACTAGAAGATAAGAAAGGTTGACACGGGGACCGTCCCCCTGTCAACTTTTCAATCCCTCTACAATAACCGGGAAGTTCATGAAGTGAGAGGCTTTAACCAGGATTGTGTCACCAGACTTTAATTCTGGCTTAATGTATTCTAGTAATTGCTCCTTACCATCATCACCATAGAAGGATTTGGTTATAACATTTTCACCATCAAGAGCCTTGGCAATTGATGATGACAACTCTCCTACTGTCAGAAGAATGTCTATCTTATTATCTAATACACTCTTGTATAAATCTCTGTGAAGGTTAAGTTCATCTTCACCTAGTTCACCCATATCACCTAAGATAGCGATTTTGCGGCCGTCGGCCATTCCAAGAACCTGAAGACCTGCGCGAACAGATGCAGGATTGGCGTTGTAGCAATCGTCAATAATTGTCACGCCACCTGCCTTGATGAAATTGCTTCGACCTGCAATAGTCGATGCCTTGGCAATTCCTTTCACAATACTATCTACTGATTCACCTAATGTGTGTCCCACTGCCGCAGCGCACATTGCATTACTTACGTTGTGCTCTCCTGGAAGTGGAATGGTAACATCAGCTTCTATTTCACCAATAATCTTAGCCTTCATTCCCTCTAAACCAAGATTAGAAACATCCGTTGCCTGATACATTGCAATGTCATTCTTAGCATTTGCAGAAGAAACACTATATGTTACAAGCTTAGCATCCTTAGGCAGCCTATCTGCACCTATTGTAATTAGCTTGTCATCGTCCTTGTTAATTACAACAGTTGCGTTGCTGTTAAGATGTGACAGCACTTCCGTCTTACCCTTAAGTATGCCGTCTCTCGTACCGAAATTCTCAAGATGACACTGACCTATATTGGTAAATGCCACAATATCAGGACGAGCGATTGCTCCTAGGATATCCATTTCACCGAAATCTGATACGCCCATTTCCACAACTGCAGCCTCATGCTCCTCCTTAATTGAAAGAAGGGTAATAGGAAGCCCCATATCGTTATTATAATTGCCCTTAGTCTTCTGAACATTGAATTCTTCGGATAGGACAGAAGCCACCATTTCCTTGGTGCTAGTCTTACCAACAGAGCCAATTATTCCCACAATTGGAATTGTAAGCTGACTTCTATAATAAGTTGCCAAATCAATCAACGCCTGCTTGGTGGAATCCACAAGAATATAAGGACCATTATAGTCCCCATCCTTTTCTACAATGCATCCTAAGGCGCCATCCTCAAAAGCCTTGTTAACAAAGCTATGTCCGTCAACTCTCTCTCCAGGAATTGCTATAAATATATAATCCTTCTCGATTAGTCGATTGTCAAAGACCACACCCTGTGCGTTAGTCTTAGTATCATCACATTTACATGGCTTGCCACCGACTGCACTTGCAATCTTATCAAGGCTCATATTCTTCATATTCTATCTCCTCTTGTATCTCTTAAGCGATATCTTAATAATCTCTTCGCAAAGCTCCCGATAATCTATGCCTATGCAAGCAGCCTCCTGCGGAAGAAG
Organism: uncultured Lachnospiraceae bacterium; assembly: GCA_900316395.1. Classification (GTDB taxonomy): domain Bacteria; phylum Bacillota; class Clostridia; order Lachnospirales; family Lachnospiraceae; genus RUG191. The sequence goes on from ONCT01000010.1 coordinate 9,267, forward strand.
ACTTGTAGGTGTCATACCCGGCAAAGTGTTAGCCTCAAGGCAGAAGATTCTACCCTCCTTATCAAGAATGAAATCCATTCTTGAATATGTCTCGATTCCTAATCCCGCAGCCACGCGCTCCGCATATAACTGCATTTGAGATGAAATCTCATCAGGAATATTCGCAGGACATGTCTCCTCTGCTGCACCCTTGGCATATTTATTCTTGTAGTCGTAGAAGCCTTCCTTAGGCGCTATCTCAATGACAGGAAGTGCCACTCCCTCAATAACTCCAACAGAGAACTCTCTTCCTTCAATAAAGTCCTCCACAATTACCTCGTCTTCCCAGCGAAATGCTTCATCGAGGGCATAGTCGTATTCCATAACATTGTTAACAATAGACACGCCAATTGACGATCCGCCACAGCTTGGCTTAACGACACAAGGAAATCTTGGCGAATCGTTCATTGCTTCCGAATAGCGCTCATGCTTCTTAATGGAAAATCCTCCTGGGAAAGGCACATCGTATCCCCTAAGGAATTCCTTAGTCATACCTTTATCCATAGAGATGGCGCTACTAATATATCCATTACCTGTATACTTTACTCCCAGAAGATCAAAAGCCGCCTGAATTCTACCGTCCTCACCGTTCTCGCCGTGAAGGGCAATAAATACGATATCAGCCATCTGACACATTCTAATTACATTAGGTCCAAAGAAATTATCAGATTTGTCTGCTCTGCTTTTCTTAACTGCCAGAATATCTGGCGCCTCCTTAGGAATATCTCCTACTTTAACACTTACTTCTCTGCCTCGCTGGAATATTCCATCTAAGTTCTCTTCCTTATCTGAGTATCCCATGAAAACATCAAGAAGTATTACATTATGTCCATTTTGTCTTAGCGCTGAAGCAATCATCTCGCCTGATTTGAACGAAACATCTCTCTCAGTGCTTAATCCTCCGGCCAAAACAATAATATTCATTCAATTCACTCCTTTTATACACGCGTTTATAGTTTATAACATTTGCGCGAGAGTGTCTAGAATATTTGTATCAAATATGGGGTTTTAGGAAGCTTTTTTAACATTTCTCCCTTAAGAATATCTTTTTGACAACACGTACCGATGGCTTTAGAAAGGGCCAGATCTTTGTACGCTTTGTCCAAGTCTCCTTTTTGACTTAGACAATACATCCTGGTAATTAATATTTTATTGGTGAGGCGAAGCCCTCCTCCCTCAAAGGAGTATCTTAGCCCCTTATCCACGAAAATCTCGGCTTCGTCGTACAACCCAAGACCACATAGCCCTGCGCTGATATTGCAATACAAGGCCGCCATCTCCTTAGCATAGATTACTTCATCCTCGCATCTGCGCCTGTATCCATCAAGAAGCTTCACCCAGACATCAATGGCCTTCCTGTAATCCTTGGAAATGTACAATCCATATCCCATAAGATTGACCATGCGAATCTCGATTCTGTCCAGCTTAGAGTCATCATTCTTCGTCGCACCTGACAACTTAAGCAATGACTTAACCTCCTCGTACAGATGATACCCGTACTGATTAACCTCGATAAATTCAGTCCATACTCCCTTAGGCTTATAGCCTATGCAGGCAGACAAAAGTTCCATGAATTTGCATATACATTTCTCCTTGGTGCCACAATCCTCTCCGTCACAAATGTACTGAAGCTTCTGAATGCAAATGTTAGCCTTGCCCTTCTCATTTCTCTCAAGATAGCCCATGGCCATGCGAGTCAGATTATATACCTCATAATCATAATCACCCATGTAATCGTCATATTCAATGTCCTCGCCCATTCTGGAAACAAGCATATTGAAGACACTTCTTGTCGGATGCTGCTCGCCGTTCTCAATTCGTGACAAAGTGCTGATCGAACAAATTCCTTCACACAAATCCTTCTGCGTAATGCCCTTTTCAACTCTGCATTTACGCAAAAGCTCACCAACAACTACTTCTTTCATAACTCTCTCCCATTCATAATTATTCTCAACCTTACTGGATTATTGTATCAATATAAGAACAATATGTAAAAAAACGGAAACTCATCTTAACAGACGAGTTTCCGTATAAATTCTTGTTATTCCAGAATATTTGCCGTGATAATTCTTGCGTTGCGAGAATTATGCCTTATTGTATAGACATTTATTACATAATACACAAATGTCTTTTGTTGAATATGTAAGAAAATCTTAAAATTCTGGCTCAATTAGTCCGTATGTATTGCCATTTCTCTTATAAACCACATTAACTTCATCTGTCTCAGCGTTCATAAATACGAAGAAATCGTGACCTAAAAGTTCCATCTGAATGCAGGCATCCTCAGGATACATAGGCTTGATTCCGAATCTCTTAGTCTTAATAATCTTAATCTCATCTTCGCTGTCGTCACCATCAACATCTGAGAAATTATCATTAAAAAATGCTGCTGTCTGCTTCTTAGTAACAAGCTTGTTGCGATACTTCTTAAGCTGGCGCTCAATAATCTCTTCTGCAAGGTCAATTGATACATACATATCATTGCTAACCTGCTCGGCACGGATGACATGTCCCTTCATAGGAACAGTAACCTCAACCTTCTGGCGTTCCTTCTCAACTGACATTGTTACGTGAACCTCTGTATCTTTTACAAAATACTTATCAAGCTTAGATAGCTTCTCTTCAACTGCTGCCTTAAGACCATCTGTAAGCTCTATATTTCTTCCTGTAATACTAATATTCATAGCTAGCCCTCCTTGTTAGTTCTTGTTAATAATTATTATAACATAACCAATTTGATTATGTTAAAATAAATACAATGAATTTTGATGGAGGGCAGATGATGAGTAAATGTGCATTTATTAGCGGAGCATCGAGAGGGATAGGCAAAGGGATTGCCGAGGTTCTGGCAAGTGCTGGATACAACCTGGCGCTATGTTGTGTTAATAATATAGATTCTTTAGAGGAATATGCGACTAATCTCCAGAAATCCTTTGGCATTCATGCCAAAGCATATCAGCTTGATGTCTCTTCTATTAAGGATTGGGAAAATGTGTCTTCCGAGATTATGGCTGACTTCGGCGATATTGATGTAGTAATTAATAATGCAGGAATATCATATATTGGACTCATTACGGATATGTCCTCTGAGGAATGGAATAAGATTGTAGCTACTAATCTGGATTCGGTATTCTACTCTACGAAGGTATTCTTACCGAAAATGATTAATAGAAAGTCAGGTCATATTATCAACATTTCTTCTATGTGGGGAGAAAGAGGTGCTTCCTGCGAGGTGGCTTATTCTACAACTAAGGGTGGAATTAACGCATTTACAAAAGCTCTGGCGAAGGAGGTGGCTCCAAGCAATATAGCTGTTAATGCCATTGCTTGTGGAGTGATTGATACTGATATGAATTCCTGCTTTAGTCAGGAAGAAATATCTGAACTTGTGGATGAAATACCAGCTGGCCGATTAGGTACGCCTACAGAAGTAGGACAATTGGTGCTATCAATTCTTAATTCTCCATCCTACATGACAGGACAGATTATAGGGATTGATGGGGGTTTTTGATTTTTGGCATCAGCCCTTGCTTGGCGAATAGAATAGAGTAACAATAATTGCAAGTACGCAGAATACTGCAATACACATTAGCATCTGCTGATATCCTAAGACACCACTATTATTAGTGATGAAGCCTACGAATATGGCAGGTGCTATAGTTGTACCAATTTGTCTTACTAATGCAACAGATGCAATTGCGGATGTAGAGTCATTAGGTGAAGTGTTTTCCAAAATCATATAGTTAGTTGGCGAACCCATAGCGAAGCCTAGTCCTAATCCCACAAGCGCCAGCCCAATAATAAGCGCCACCACACTAGGAGATGTGGATACATAGAACGCCAGGAATGAATATGACGCAACCATAAGCAGCAAACCTGATATCAGTACAATCTTAGGTCCGAATTTATCTACCAATTTGCCTCCAAGTGGTGGTCCTATCATAGATGTGATTCCAATAGCCAGCATATAATATCCGCCACTTCCTTCCGGTGCATCCATAATATATTCTGCGTATTCAGGTACGAGCATCATGGCAATTATTATACAGCCTATAAAGAAGGATGCAATCATTGTAACCACAATAGGTCGACTATGTAAGAATTCTATATGAAATACAGGGTCACTTGCCCTTTTTTCAACAAGCAGAAATACCATCATAAGGACAACAGCAAGCACAAGAGGAAGCCATACAGTTGGCTGAACAATTGATTCCTTCAGATTAAAGAAATCAAGTCCCTTTAATCCAAGAAGTAGCATAAGGACCTGTACGATAAATAGGACAGAACCTGCAAAGTCCATTTTACCTGATTCAGCTGTTGTATTACTCTTCAAGAACACCTTAGATAGTATGAATAGAAGAATACATATTGGTGCGGCAACAAAGAACATTACATTCCAATTATCTGCACCTACTAAATCTACAATAAAGCTTCCGACCCCTGAACCTAAGACATTAGATATACCTGATACAGCAGCTGCGATACCTAGCGCCAAACCTCTCTTTTCCTTTGGAAATGAAGTTCCAATCTCAGCATTGGCAACAGGAATCATTCCACCTGCACCGCAGGCTTGAATCACGCGCCCTACTAATAGAAGTGGAAAGCCGATAACATACGAAGAAATGGCACAAATAAACGCACCAGTCATAAATATAAGAATACATATGGAAAATATTCTGTTACGCCCAAATTTGTCAGCCAGCTTACCTATTATAGGTATAAGCGCAGCGTAGAACAGAGTATAGATATTAATCATCCAGATTCCTGTACTGTCATCAAGTCCGAAATCTGTCTGAATAACAGTTCTAACAGGTGCAACCATTCCCACGAACAGCCCACCAATTAGAAGCCCCAGACAATATATAATTAATATGACCTTGAAATTAGTTTCTTTAACCTGTTCTTTCATTACTCATCTCTCTAATATATTAATTCTGAGGCTTATTATACCACTTCTCATGGACAAGTGTTAATAAAGGTGTTGTGATTAGCACGGGCAAAAAAGTTGACAAAAGTCCCCTTGTCACACGTCCCCTTGTCACAACAACAAACAATCATCTCGGCAAGTCTGAATTTGTATAGCTTTTCCTTTAAACAATCAGCTCACCAAATCCCGATTGGGAATGAACCGTTCCCATGTATTGTATAACTCGTTACAATTTGTTATTTCATCATTCGCAAACCATTGTAAATTCTATATTTGCGGGTGTTGTTATTTCCCTTATGATTTCCCTTGTGTTATATTGTTCCATAGCACTTTGCGAGCACTGATAAGGGAAAAGGGAAAGAATTCAAAATAACACAATATAACACCTAATGGACAATCGGGATGCTGAAATGCTCTTTGTTATAAACATGTTTATGTGAAAGGAGACCGTCACTTACCATTATCCTTCAATCAATAAATGAATCAACGTAAACTAAGTATTTTCTGTAACCTGTTCAAACAATTCATTATACAAATGAATGTTTTCTGGAAATCCTATCCACTGATAAAAGAAAGATTCTGGGAAATAATCATCCTGGCTAAGTATGTCATCAAATTTGCCATCCATACCTTCTTCATGAAGCATTTCTTTTACAATCTCAATCGTGTCCTTGTACATTGACGAACCATGAAGTCTTCCTGGACATCTTTTCATAGAAAAATCCATCAGACGTAATTCACCATTATCATTCTTGCCCATAATCCACTGAAAAAATTTTTGAGAAGATGCTGCTATCTCATGAATAGCATTTGTTGCAACAACACCTGACCACGCTTCCGATAACGTTTTATACATTTTGCACCCTTTTTGCGCCTCATTAATGTATGTATATAATCGATTTATCAAAATCATATTCCTCTGAGCGTCTACCAGTACGAACGTTCCTAAAACAGCCTCTGCACCTGCACGTATAAACATATCTGCAACATTTACTGCTCCGCTTCCACGAGGACTCACATGACAAGCACTTAGAATAACAACTGGCGGCACCCTATAATCATTATCATCTCCCATCCAGAACTCGTGCCCTACCATTAGACCTGCTAAATTGTTTTTCCTGTCATAATAACCATGCCCAGAAATATGCAAAATATCTGCATCCCTGTTCTTTGATATAAAGTCTTTCAACTCTTGAACTGTAAGTGTCTCTGCATAAGCATATTCCATTTTCTCATTACTCGCACAATAATTCCTTAGAGAATGAATTATCGATGCAGAAGTGGATCTAATACACTTGTTTTGATTGTCGTCAGGTACACACTCAGCAAACGCTATTTTACAGCGGGCTCCGTGATATATTTGCTCATGCTTAACCATTTCGTTTTGGAAGCATCTTGTCAATGGTGTAAGCGGTCTATATGATACTTCCTTGTAACATTGTAATGAAGTATCAGCATCACCCATTACAACTAATCCTATAGGGAAATCAGAAAACACAGTTATATGTTTAGCCCACCTAATTGCCCATAACTGCTCTTTAGTAAGTTTTTCTTCAAATATTTTCCCCAAATCTCGTAATGTCTTTTTTATGTATTTATTATTTGTTCCTTGCTTGCAATTGATTTCCAATTCATTCAACTTATCAAAAAGTGCATTACCCACTAATGGTACTTCAATTATTAATGCCTCTTTGGCTATTGCTCGATGAAGAGCCAGTAATCTTATTACCTTCTTTTCATCTACGGGAAGCTCTTGATTCAATCCGCCCAATTTGGCCTGCCTACGTGATACACCTGGCATTGATATTACAACATTAACCCTAGTTGTCTTTTCTGCTTTTTTCTTTCCTTCACTATACATTTTCCGAAACAGATTACCATCTGTTCCAGAAAAACTACTACATGACATTAATGCATTATGATGTACTAATTGATTCCAAATGACATCTGCGCATGTTTCGAAGATATTTACCGAATTAAACACTTTATTATAAACAATATCTGCATTTCCATATTGACGCGCCGTTGTTAACGCAGGCAAAATTAACTGTTTATCATCTAATAAAAAGAACTGCTTTTCAATATCTCTTAGTCGTTCAACATCCTTTACTGTTCTTTTAATAAATAGAGATTCCCAATGTTTCTTCAACGATTCATTTGACAAATCAGAAACCGACATTGCCTCCAATTCAGTTTCACTACATTGTGCTGATTCCTTTACACAATTCAAACAATTATCTTCATATATAATAAATGTAAACTGCGGCATCATTTGTTCTATGAATGGTGCTGTATCTGGGATGATGCATATGTTGTGCGGAACATCATACGCATTATCCAATACTCTTGTATCAACGTCATAAGTATCCATCTCTGTACGTGGCATATGTAAGCAATACTCAACAGCTGGAAGAACTGGAATCAACCTATCATCAAGCAGATGCATCCGTCCCTGATTTTCCAATCTCAGTTTTTCTAAATCACTCACTCCAATAATAGGTTGAACATCTTCCGTCTCGCCCCTAAAAATAACCATGTAACTATAATATTTGGGTCTTTCTTTCATTTAATCCGTCCCCCCTACCAGATTCGTCTCAGACTTTTGCCTCTTATTCTCATATATTAGTTTTCTATCTCTAACCTATCCACAATCTCTATAACAAAGGTGTTTCATTATGCTGCCGCCTTTCACTTTTATTGACATGAATAAAAATGTTTTTCAGTAAATTCACACTTGTAAAAATAGCCTCTCCTTGATTCAATTTGCGAACATGTCTAATTGCATAGTCATCCAAGTGATTTTGTACAGCTCTTATTTCATCATTATGCATCAATCTATGAATCAGTAATGATCCCACTTGTCCTAATAAAACCGGAGATACATCCTGAGGATTTTGCGTTGTCAAGAACAAAAAAACCCCTTTCTTTCGTCCTTCCCTAGCCATCAACGTTAATCCACTATGATACTCAGATTCAGAATATTGCGATTTTGTATAACGATGTACCTCGTCTATAAATAACACAAATGGTTCTATGTTATTTTGCGCAATTACAAAATTACATACTAAATCTATTATCATTCCACCAATACCATCGGCAGCGCCTAATTCAGAGGTATCAATATATAAACTTGTCTGTGGTGCATGTAAAAACAAATCTATCTCATCCAACAAATCTATCATCGTACAATTGTGTTTAAAAAAGTTCAAAAAATGAGTGTTACCTAATTGATATGTTACCTTTTCCACTAAATAATTGTTTAAGTTAGCCTTAAACGAATCATGTTCATAATTGGTGGCATTACGTGTTGATGGTTCTCTTACTGATTCAGCAGCTATCTGTTGCGGCAATAACGAAATATCATAATCTGTATCCACATATGTAACAGAAGCCATCATTTGCTGCACCACAGCCATATTTTTTCCTTCCTTAATAAATGGCATAGTTTGACCATGTTTCATTTGATATCTTAATGATTGTATAGCCTCTGAAAGAACTGCACCTTGTGTATTACTATTAGTTTCAAAAAGCATCGACCACTGTTGCATTGTAACTTTTCCTGGAGATATAGCGGTGTCAACTCCAAGTGTTAATTTTTTTACCTCTTGATTCGAAAAAGAATCTCTATATTCGCCTGTAGGATCAATAATTAGTGCTTTCTTTTTCTGAGTTACAACCTTATCCAATATCGAAAGGGCTGAAGTAGATTTACCACTATTTGTTGCGCCAACTGTCAGTAAATGATGGCTGAACAACGTACTTGGTTTCAATTCTACATCTCCAGACACATCATTAAGATATGTTGCGAAAGGAGGCAGCGAATCTTCCTCATTACTTGATATCTCCATCGAATTAAGATAAATTCTTATAACACTATCATTAGCAAGATAAACTTTATCTGTTACACCCACTGTGGAAAATTCTGGAAGAACAAACCTCTTAGCATCCTGCGGCATAAGCCCAATTATATCTATACTTATTTCCGGGAAAACCATTTCAATTTTTCCTTTATTAATTTATTCATGTAAATTTTCACTCGATAATACCTTATTTTGATAAACCTCTCCCAAAAAAAGTCCCTGAATAGAATCTATGATTACCATATAATTGATTGTGCTTGGTGTAACTGTCTCAGCCACTAATTTTCTATGTGATAACAAAGTTAAATTTTCAACCTGCGCAATGCTATTATCCCTATATACTTGAGAGATTCGGCCTATATAAAAGTAATTTTTATCTATATCACTATACAAAGAATCAATTGTCATAATATTCCCCTAGGTACTCTGATAAATTATCATTCATTGTTGCCCTTAAGAACGCAACCTGATAATTCTGGCTCATAAGATTTTTCATTTTATTCCAGTTTTCATTGTTCTGATCAATCTCATAATCAGTTATTAAAACGCCCAGACTTTTATTATGTATAACTGCCTGATAAATCATCTGAGAAATATGATTATCTGCAAAACTAAAACCTGACGTTATAAATAGCGTATTCGGTCTCTTAAGTAATTCCTGAAATTTAGTGAATAGCTCAAAATAAGGTTCTTGATAGCTTTGCATATACTTATCGGAACTAGGAAAAATCATTATAGGCTTATTAACCTCTTTTTTTTCTTTTCGTCTAATTCCTTTGTTATCTCTTTCCCAGGTTAACGATCCATGTAGTTTTAACAAATTAATTATGTTCTTTTTATATTCAAGTTCGTTTGTTTTTATATTTTCGATATCTTTAACAAGATTCCACTCAAACATGTCACTGTCAAAATATGGACGATGTGAAAATGTAAATCCGTCCATTACTGTATATCCCATCCCGTCAGCTGCATCTTCAATTAAAGTATCATAATTTGTAGTAACTACCGTAAGCTTACTTGGACTCTTAACCAAGTGTGACACTGTATTTATAAAAGTCGCATGTTTTAAATAATTCTTGTCATATTCATAGCTAGTGTTATCAATAATTAGTTTAAATATCTCATTTTCTGATGCCTCATACTTATCAGCATTTTCTTGTGACACATATTTCTTAAACGCAATCAAATCTGACAAAAAATCCTCAAGATTAAACTCTCTATTTAAACCATGCTCACCTTCAAACTCAACTGGCACAGTGTATTTACAAAAGTCAGCTAATTCCTGGAGTGTAAAAAGGCTATCATCTTGTTTTAATGCTTCATTAATTTTCTCAGCAAGCATAAGTACTGTTTTACCGAACCTGGCATCTATCGCACCATCCTCGCACCTTACAGATGCTCCTGCACCAATAAGAACAATTATGTTACTATATGCCCGATGGATAAATGCAGAATTAGCCTTTTTTATCGCTGATTTAAACATCACCTCGGTAAATGGCTGATCTTTATCATCTTTAAGTTCTTCCTCATTCTTGAAATACTTACCTTCTTCAATATAATAATTTGATTTTGGTGATAGATAATAAGTCGTCATAAAATGCTCCTATCTTTTTTTCTTACATTTGTAATCTGTTCAACCATATATCCGGCATAATCTTTCGCAAGATTTATCTCATATGTTATATCAACTCCATCAGCATACTCTCTCATAGCATCCTGCATCAGACCATGATACATTTCAGGGATGTGGTTCATTCCTCATTCGCCGCCCTCTTTCTTGGAAAGAACAAGCTCATCTTTTAAATACGCAAGCTCTCTAGCAAGATTCAATATCAAATACATTGGATTATCTGTGATTTCTTCTTCTGCATCAGCAATATCATTCAAGATAGAGTCAATGTAATCCTGTACCGATACGTCAGCAAAAATATCTTTAATAGAAGCGCCATATAGACACTCGCCCCTATGGTTTATGATTGTAAAATGCGCAGCAAGGTCTTTATCTTCGCCCTTCATTTTGGAAACATAATCATCAGGAACTTTTCGATACCAATCCAGATGAGCAACGGAAAAATGTAGTTCAAAAGGCGTTGGATAAACAAAGGGCTTACAAACACATCGTTTTACAATACTCATTTCAATTCCTTTTGCGGGTCCCTTTTCGTTTAAATCAATCACCATATCCATAAAGGTACTCTTAACACTATCCTCTATAAATTCCTTCACCACAACGATTAAATCTATGTCGCTTTTTGCCAGATTATAACATCCCATAACAGCAGAACCATGCAGGTATACTCCTACCAGGTTATCCTGTAAGATTTCTTTTGATTTTTCTACAAAACTATTTATAACTGTATCCATTTATCGTCTGTGCAGATTTGTCTCTGTTCTCCGTTCTTGATACTGTACGCTTCCCCATAAAGAACCTCTGTTCCATTGTCTACAACAATGAAGCTTCCATTATTCAAAGCGATTATCTCGTGTCCCATGCTGTCGGAGTATGTAATATCCTCTATCAGCCTCATTCCGTCAAGCATTTCATCCTTTAGTGTCTCGAAATGAGGGAAAATATTAGCTTTCGTTATTCCAAGACCACAGATCCATCTTTGATAATTCGGATCAATTGCCTCCCCCAGAAGTTCTGGGCCTGCATAAACCATTTCCGCACAGTTCATGGATCCGGCGCTCCAGGCAATCAGCAAACCATCCCAAGACTGCAGGCGTTCTTTTAACCCTATAGTCTTCATAAAACTGTTTTGCGTCGGCACATGTCCTCCGGCCAGGAGCAGCACATCTATTTCGGGAAGTCGTTCTGTGATCTCTTTGTTCCGTTCATCACACATCAACACTTCCGAGGTACCAAGCTCACTTAGGGAAAATGCTCCTTTCAGACAGAATAATACGCTGTCATTTTTGTCAAAATACTCAGGAGATCCGCTGATGATCATTACCTTGGAATCTATTTTCCTGTCTCCGGGCCGATGGATTCCCATTTTTCTTTATACTTGTCTTATAATTTTCTTTGCATATCCTGCATCTCATTTATTATATAATCTTCCACCTAAATCGCCTCTTTTATTATTTCACAAGCCATGAACCTTTTTTCTTGGATCCGATTCTTTCAATCGTGCCTTCGTCCAGCAACTCTTTCATTAGCATTTGTACTGTTCTTCTGGACTTATCCATCATTTCTGACAACTCGACCTGCGTTAATGACGGATTTTCCTTAAGAAGTAGCAATATATACTCACGGTCAGTCATCCGGCTTTTCTGCGCTTTATTTTGCGCTTTATTTTGCGCTTTATTTTGCGCTTTATCATAAGCATAGTTCAAATTCCAAAGCGTAAGGAAAAAATTATAACCATCCGTATAAAACACAGGCTTTAGTTCTTCCTTATATCGTTCCTCTGCCTCATACGCATCAAGAATTTTCTTAAATCCACTTCCCCTTCGCTCCATAAGCCGCATTCTACCAAAAACATCTGCGAGAATCGGATTTCGCAGTTTTGACGGTACATGTCTTATATCCAGCAACTGAACCTCTGAACCATCAAACATTCCTCCGGGATTAGTGATGACAATCCTGTCATCATAAATATCTACCTGACTATGAGCTCCTGTCTGAAGATAGCTTCTGTGGATAAGAGCATTAACCAATCCCTCTTCCAATGCTCGTTCCGGATAGTCAGGCAACTCTACGCGTTTATCATTGTCTTTGCGCCATCCTTTTTTTGTATTATTTTTAATAAAGGCCATGGTACTGTCATAAAGTTCTATAAGCCCACCTGTATATTCCGCATCATCAAGTGCGTCCTGTGTAGAATTGGCTTTCTCAAGACCATTCCACCTTGTACAAAAAATTCTCGAATGATGAATATTCCACTGATCCGCAAACAAAATCCCTGCATTAGTCATTTGACCGTCTTCTTGCATAAGCTTAAAGCTTACAAGGTCATCATCAAGTACCAATGAAAGACGCGTTGCTTTCAGATATCTTTTCCTAAGTGATTCAAATGTAAGCTTCTCTCTTGGAATATCAGATGTCATTTCATCATATGATGTTCCCGTACTTTTTATAATGAATTCCGTAAGTTCAAACCCAGTAATCTCTTTTTTTACACTTCCGGTTCGATAATAATATCTACCGTGCAGATTTAACGGAAGCTTTGATTTCTTTACTTCGATTTGAATATACTTCTTTTTATCTTTCGTTCTAAGGTTAACGTCACATGTCATACCAAAGACCGCAGTAATCTTGTTGGGAATATCCTCCAACAACTTTTTTACAATCTTTTCTTCTAATCCAAGGACGTTACCATTGTCATCAATACCAATATAAAGAGTTCCACCCTGTGCATTGGCATAACCACAGATCCATTCGAGATATTTATCCTGCCATGACTCTTTCCACTCGACAACCTGACTTTCATTTTCATCTATGATAAGGTCTATTTCTCGCATAATCACACCTCATTTTCAAACTATTTTATAATATTATCACTTTTGCGCTTTAAATTCAATTCTAAAGCGCAAGAAAATCGTTATATGCGCTTTAATATATGACAAGGGGACGGGGTGAATTATCATTTGAAGTGCAACACTTAAAAAAATAATAATTCACCCCCTCCCCCTGTCAACTATAACTATCTTTATTTATAAATCTTGTATAGTTATCTTTAACTTCTCCTGTTAAATCTTCTTCTGATTTAACTTTGTTAATATATAACATAATTTGTGTTTTTGTAATATGTCCTACACTATCAGTAGCTTGAATAGTTACTAATATACCACCAGTCATACCTGTTTCGATTTCTCGCATAGCGTCAAGGTCTAAATCAACTACTCTATTCCGACTTTACCCTTATCTTTACCTACATTATGTGGTAATTCTCCATAAGGTAATCGACGTTGTTTAGTTTCGTATTCTTTATCTGTTACTACAACATCTCTCATAATACGAGTTTCTATCCAATCTTTACCTTTAGATAAATCAGAACTTAATATAGATACATCATCTACTTGGGTAAATGCTGGGAATTCATCCCATGTAGCATACATATTAACTAATCCATTTCCTTCTAATGAAGGGTCATAGTATAATTTTGAAGTTGTTAATTTCTCAAACCAATCACCTATTTCACTTAATTTAGGTGTAGCTTTCCATTTACTAATGTTATTATTTCTATGTGTTACTATTTGATTTGCTCTAGTTATAACATTATTTATTGTATATGGATTAGGTGCATTAGCAATCTTTAACTTATTTACCGCAGTAACATCATAATAAATATTCATAAATTTAGATACATATCCATTATATAATATATTTGGTGTGTCATGCCTTGCATAATTTATGGATGACCAACCTTGGAATGTACTTAATTTATCTTTTGTGCCTAATGTATTTATTATATCCCCATCATTTATTATATATTTATTTGTTATGGTTGTACCAACTTTATTTTTGGTTGTTTCATTCTTGATAAATCCATCCTCTGTCACTTCTTTTCCAAAAATATCTCCGTCTTTTGTTGTATAACTTCCATTAAGCATTGTATATGAATTATCTGTTACTGGACTATATTGTTGATTATAATCATTAACAGCTCCATTTGGATTATATACTACTTTACCTTGATTTCTTCTCCATACTGCTACAAATTTTACATCATTATCATCTTCACCTACAGTATATTGCTCTCCTGCTCTATATATCTTTCCAGTTCCATTGATTTGCCATCCTAAGAAATCATATCCTGGTTTTGATACACTTGGTAAAGTTTCAGGCAATCTTGTCCAATGTGCCCTTAATGTTGTTTCTGTACAGCAATTGAATAAATCTCGGAATTTACCATTTGGCTTCCAAGGATTATCTGCTCTATAATACTTAGATGTAGAACGCTCGTTTTCTCTACTAGTATAACTATCACTCCATCCCTCTCCTGAATAATATGAATGATAATAATAGTTTGTTGAACCAGCATAAGAATGGAAATATTCACTCCAACCATTACCACTTCTATCATAATCTCTTGATTTATCTGGATTCAATGTTGTACTCTTCACTTTCTGCCATTCATCAAATCTCTTCTTTGTTTTTATTGGTGCAGATATATTTGAGGTATTTCCATGAGCATTAGGGTCATCAAAGTATAATGTAGCCGTTCTTGGTGTATCAGGTGTTTCATATGTCGCTAAAGTACCTTGGGTATCATAATCACCTGAGTCACTATCATGGTCAGAATGCCAACCCTCATCATCTTTCCATCTTGATGTACTAGACCAAGACCAAGTTGTATTAGTAGGATGGTCATATGTTTTCAATTCAGTATCATTTCTTCCATCTTGCCAATTACCATTACTGTCCCAAATAATATTATAATCAAATGAGCCTGAAGTTTTTGTCCTTTTTGTCTTATTCCATTGGGCAGTTAATACTAAATCTCCATAATCTTTCTTAGTCCACGAATAACTAGGATTTTTTGCAGAATTGACATTTCCTGGAGGATTTTTATCACATTTCCAACCTGCAAATGTGTAGTCATAATCATTATCGTGCCATGCAGCAAGTGAATATATTGTTACATTATCCTCTTTTGTATAAGAAGTTGGGTTTCTGTAATCATTTCTTGCTCCAGCTCCATTTAGATTATATGTGATAGTTCTCTTACCGTCATCTTCTCCCCATATAGCATACGCTCTTAATTTATAATTTTTAAGGTCATAACTTCCCTCTACATATGTATTACAAAAACATTGACCCGGTTTTAATAATTGGTTGCCATAATCATAATCTGAATCTTTATTATCTATATCATTTAATGTTCTGGCTCTTTCTGCTATTTGTCTGTGTTCACCTTTTCCAAAATCGTTCCAATGTCTCCATAGAGCATTCATATTTATCATTCCAAACCCGGTACATATTCCCTCTGGCTGTAAGTCTGAATTTCGGTTATAATAGTCTATCATATCAGTAACTAGTGGGACTTTTCGTTGAGTACCATCATCATAGGTAAAATACCAACCTTTAAGTACTTTTCCATCTTTTGTCGGTGATGCATTTGCATCTATACCTACATAATAGTTAGGTAATAATTCATTTTGACCTGAACAACTATAGGAAAATGTTACATCTTTTGTACTTCCATCTGTCCATTTACCACCATTTGTATCCCAAGTTACTTCAAATCCGGGTACTTTTTCCCATACTGCGTGGGCTACAATTTGTTGACCCTCTAATGGATAATTTACCCAACCAAACATTCCATATACGGAGTCTAAACCACATATACCTTTTCCATCACTTAATAATTGTCGGAAATTATCAAAATTATCATATGGATTTTTACCATATACACCATCTATTGGATTACCATAATCATTGTATGAACGCTTATACTCTGAATGGGTTCTTCCTTCATCCTTACCAGCATGATACATATGATAACCAATATCTTTCATATTGTAATCATAGACAGCAAAAGAATTATATAAATCAGAATAGGTATTGGTATAATCTATATAATCAGTTAGCCAATGTTTAGGAGAGTTTTCCCAACTACTATCATTTCGGTCAGAGAAATACCATCCTTTGAATATATAGCCATCTCGTTTAGCGGTAACACCTCTACCTAAACTAGTATTAAAAAATGAAGTGTTTCCATCAGGACTGTATTCAACATCCATCACTACTTCTTTATTTTGGTCTTGTCCTAAAAACATTACTGTTCCACCATGAGCATGATAGTTTACATGGATGTTTTGTGGTACATACTTATAATGGAATGCAATATCAGTATTATAAAAACCAATACCCATATATACATCTACCCATCTCGATAATGTGTCAGCCTGATAATGTACTTCTTGGTCTTGTGGTATAAAATCTTGGTCGGAATTTCCCCAATTAGGTACGGGTGCTGTATAATCAAATTCCCAATTCGCCGGCAAATCTAACCACGCCCTAAACCAAGTTGTTGTACTAGATAAATCAAAATTTATCCAATGTATTTTTACAGTAGAATTATCTTCACATACTTCCGCAGTAAGCCAACCACCATCAGCACTGTGTGAACCCATTTCAGTATATCTATTTATATGATTTCCTGCGTGAGCAAATTGTAATTTGTTATCCCACGGATTTGCGCTATCTGCGGTTTCATATACATCAAATTCCCAATTAGTATCTGCGTGGAAACCATATACATAAACCCATCTATCATATACCATTGCACCATTAGCAGTTAGTATAATGTCCTCATTTATATCCATATCTAATATAGAGTCAACTGGATATTGCATATCTTTATTTCGTTCCTCTATTAAGGTTAATTTATCTTTTATTACAAAACCTTTACCGAAATATATTTTATCAGTCTCGTTTTCTGATTTAATAGAAGACAACTGTAATGATAAATTTATATCTGTCATACCTAAATCATCATTTGTATCATCTTCATCAGACATAGCCATTTGCTTTAATAATGCAATATAACTTGTAATATACGCAGTTGATACTGATGTACCATCTGTCTTTGTTATTACTTCTTTATCGTTAATAACTCTTTTATATTCATAATGACCGATAGTAGCAAAATCTATTCCGTCACCATAGTTAGAGTATTTTTCTTTCTCTAATTGTTCATTTTCCGCTAATTTAGCCGTAGCAATAGTAAATGCCGATTTAATATTAGCAGGAGTATAATCCTTAATATCTTTATCATCGTTACCAGCTGATACTACTACTGGTATTTTGTTATTATACGCTTCGTTAATGGCTGATTTTAACAATTTACTTTCGCCTATACCTGACATTGAAAGGTTAATTACAAAATCAAGTTTAGGATTTTCTTTCTTCTGCTCGATTACATATTTAATACCTTTATATGCGGATAATGTTGTACCTTTACCCTCGTCATTTAAGACTTTAATTGGCATAACCTTAATTTGATTAGCCTTATTTGTATCATTTACTGTATCTAATACAAGTCTTGCGGTTGTAGTACCATGACCATTAACATCATTATAGTCTTTATCATCTTCTACAAAGTTTTGACCCTCGATAATTCTATTATCAAAGATTTCTTCACCATTATTAAGACCAGTATCGAGTACAGCCACAATAATACTATCATTTAAGTCTTTTTGTACTTCTTCGTCTTTGTCTTTTAAGTCTATTGTCTTTTTGTCATTATCATTTGTCGAAGCAATATACTTATCCTTTACATCATTTGATTTATCATCTTTGTTTTCAACATCTTCTGGAGTTTCTTTTACCATATCAATTTCAACAGTAAGACCGAATGATGTAAGGTCATTATATGCCTTTTCTGTGGCTTCAGGTGTCTTATATGTAACAAAGTATTTGTTCTCATATTGTTGAACTTCTACTATATCATTCTTGAAAATTGAACTTTCTTTGAATTCAAGTTTTTCCCTACTTGTTACAATAAGCCTACAAGACTTGAAGAAACTATCATCGTCTTTAATAGTATCATTCTTTGCGTCAAGTTCTTCCACAGAGTCTTTTTGTAATATAGGTTCAGCTTTAATATCTGACGAAAGTGACTCTATATAATCTTTTGTAGGAGAATTATATTCAGTCTTACTTGTTGTCGTTTGAACTGTTACATTTCCGTCTTCATCTGTAATCTTTTCCACGGATTGTAAGTCAGAAGCATTAACTATAATACCCGAGGTTAAAATCATAACGAAAACTAATGATAAAGCCAAACTTGACTTAACTACTCGCTTCATATTATTTTTTCCTTTCTTAAAATATTGCATTAAAATAACCCCTAACTAATTATAGGGGTTAAGAATATTTCTATATTAAAAAGCACCTAGAACTTAATCTAGGTGCAAATAGTTAGTTATTATTTATTCTTTGAATGTTCCAGTATAAGGGTCATACTTTCCAACTCTTGACTCGCTTCGTTCTCGTGCTTGTGCTACACTTTCTGCGGAACCAATGCGTCCTTGACCATTATCTGCACTACTAGATGAACCACCAGAGTTACCACTATCAGAAGAACCACCACTATTAGAAGAACCACCTGATGATAAACTTCTACCACTTGAACTTGAACCACCATTGTTGGCTCTTGATTTATTATTTGAGTTAGAACTTGATGATTTACTTGCTTCTGCCCTTGCTTGTGCTTCGGCTTGTTGTCTTTGAGCC
Source organism: uncultured Lachnospiraceae bacterium (assembly GCA_900316395.1). GTDB lineage: Bacteria > Bacillota > Clostridia > Lachnospirales > Lachnospiraceae > RUG191. Next base: position 28,279 of record ONCT01000010.1, read on the forward strand.
TCTGCTTCTGCTTGTCTTTGTGCCTCAGCATTTGCTTCATTTACTGCGTTAATTCTGTTTTGAATTGTAGTAATATGTGTTGCAATTGTTGTCTTTAAGGTGTTTTTCTGTTCTTCTGTGATTACTGTATTTTCTGTCACTTCCTTATCGACATTTTGTAACTGTGTAATTGCTGTTTGTAGGGCATTTACATCATTATTATTTTCAATACTTGGGTTTTGCCCATTTGCATCTGCTACATTTAACGGTGTTACGATTGCGTTAATCTTGTCGTTGTACTCCTTAAATGTGGCTTCCTGTGCTTCCTTCTCTTTCTTGTCGTTATAAGCATTTACACCTATAACAGTTCCAACTGTACCACCAATTACTACAATTGCTGCAACAATAGCTATTATAATTTTCTTATTCATATACTTTCTCCTTTTTTCTGTTGTTACTATGAATACTTAGCCATATTTTATAATGGCTTTAGGGTTATGTCAACACATATAGACTAATATTAGTTACTATCCGATTATAGTATATAAGATTAAACTATCAATTGTAAAGTTTACTTTATTATTTTAGCGAGTATACAAATGATAGTTTATGACAAACTATGGGAAACCATGGATAAAAAGGGTATAACTAAATATTATCTTGTTAAAAAGTGTGGGTTCAGTCCTTCACTTATAACAAGGCTAAAGCGTAATCAGTCAGTCACCATAGATACCATAGATAGATTATGTCGTGTACTAGAATGTAACATCGAAGATATAGCAGAGTATAAAAAAGAATAACCATATAAATAACGTGTTCTCTAAATAATTATAAACTATTGGTAGTAAATTAGTAGTAAGTTTTGACATTTACAACTCACAATTCCTTATTTTAAGCCATTCTTCACCCTAAACTTTTAAGTGTCGGGAATACTTTATAGTACCTCTTCATCTCTCAGTATTTCGCTTTATATCAAAGGGTTAGAGGAATCGCTTACTCTTCACATCACACCACACCAATTCACGCAAAATTATTATTTTGTTGTACCATACATTGTACCTCATAGTAATTTGTTGTAGTGGCTAAATCATTCGAAAAATGAACTTTCATTCCAAGTAAATTACATATTAGAAAAAATCCATCTTACTAGCTAATTCTTCTAATGATTCCTGCTTCTTATTAAAGTTAACCTCAGTGTAAATATCCAATGTTGTCTCTACGTTTTTATGCCCCATGATTTCTTGAACGACTTTGATATTTATATCGCTCTCACAAAGACGCGAACAGAATGTGTGCCTGAGTGAGTGACAAGAAGAATGTGGAATGATAATCGGCTTTCTGCTTTGTCTCTTGGCATCAATAATCTCTTTCGCATTATACGTTTCATATATTCTTTTAATTGCCAGGTTAACGCAATGAGGATTATGCAAGGTTCCTAATTTGTTTGAAAACACAAACCCCGTATATCCTTCCAGCTCATATGCACAAAAGCCATTTCGCGTATAGTAAGTAGCCGAATGATTAACGCTAATGCTTCTCCAAAGGATGAGGGAGAGCCTTATCACAAGGCGTATGACATTTAGCGCAATACAGCAATCCATCTTCGGCAATATACGTTTCATTTTTCAAATCCTGATTTTTCATCAAAAGCTCTCTCCTTCCCGAACAATATATTCTCTATTATTAAATATTTTATTTACTCTCTTATATTTACTAGGGTCCGGTTTTCTGACCTCGGCTGGGCTTGAATTCTGACCTCTGTAAGTATTGTTTTCTGGCTTATGTAAGTCAGATTTCTGTCCGCTGTGGTCAGAATACTGACCGCTTTCGGATGTCCATGGAACCTTAATATAAATATTTGTCATAGTAAGCCCCATCCGTCTTCTCTCAATCAGTCCTGCCAACTCTAATTCCTTCAAGGAGGCCTTTACTGTGGATTTTCCTTTACTCATACACCTCGCATTCATATTCATAGCGATTTGGAGTAAATGCTTCCTGAAGCTCTACCTTTGGTGGGTTTAAAAGGCGATTCATGTAATAGATTTGCAGGTAACAGTTCTTTAATTCCAAGTCTTTGATCTCGCCCTGCAAAACTTCATTTCTCGATTTCCAATCAGCGATATCCTCTTGGTGCTTTGACTCTTCCTTTGCTAAATCTTCTCTGGCCCTATCCAACTCCAAAGACAAATCAGCATTTTCTTCAACGCCTTCATAATATGCACCAAAGACTTCCTTAAGCTCATTCGCCCGGTCATCATACTCCGAGAAATGCATTCGATTATCCATAGTCCAAAAGAGGTTATTCCACTTGTGCGGATCCACACTTACTGACTTGCCATCCTGCGAAATCTTAATGATGGTATCCCTTGCTGTCTTAAAACCACTAATATTAGCCCTCGCTGAGGATTACGGTTTTTTACATTCATTCATCAGGTATTTCTTAATTTCATCAAAGAAGCGCTCCTCACGTCCCAAGTACCGGTAGATATCCCAATAGGTACCGATATGCTTTAATGTTTCTTCTACACTCATAAGTTAGTATCCTTTCCCCAATCACCATTGCTGCAGTCAACTAAATTGGCATCAATTGTTATTAGTTATGAGGCACGTCTGCCCCTAATCAGAAAAATGCTTTTTTCCTCTCACAATGCATTTAGGTTCAAAAATGGCTGTTTACTAAATGCCAAAAAAATCAATCCAAAAATCCGGCTTATTTTTCCCTCACTGTACATATGGGGTGGTTTTAAGCTCATTTCTAAAATTTCCACAATAATTTTTCTCTGCCTCTATATATCATTTGGGTTGAAAATAGGCTCATTACTAAATAACTCCAAAATTTTTCTTTCACCTTATATATGGGATGAGTAAAAACTGATTACTAAAAATTCGAGAAATAATTCTGCCTTCATCTACTATTGGGAACGAGTTGGAACTGATTACTAAATATTTGTACAAAAAAAGAGCAGCTATCCATTTCTGAATAACTACTCTACAAATGAGTCATCTATTAAACCTTATGAGCCCTTGGTTTTAAGTCATTTCACAAGCACCTGCGCAAGAAATCTGCGGTGTGGATCAACCTAAGGTCAATCCATTCGTACCAACTGTTGGTACGGGCAAATTATGCATTTTCGGATAAGTCGGAATAATATACCCTTTTACAACATAGTTGGGCTCCGAAAGCCTTATAAATAAAGGCATCTGCATATCCTCTGTGTTTTACGGCTATTCCGCACCCCTTGATACAAGCAAAAATAAAAAATATAACAGGATACGCATAAAGGTACAACCTAAAAGCTTCCTCATTATGCATCTTCCGCACTTCCTATGTCGTGCGCGTTAGGCCAAGCCTATAACCTGATTTACTGCTGATATATTCCAAAATCATTTTTATAAAATCAACTGTGTTACCACAACCATCTTAAAGCCACCGCATATATATCAAAAACTTTCATATACCTCCGCCAATCATTAGCTTTTCGACTTTATTACTCTCTTCATCATTTCCATGTATCTTGGATCTGTAGATTCAAGCTTAATTACGCTACTTGCATTTCTCTCATAATATTCTCCTTCATACGCTTGTGGAGTGCCATTAGACTTTACATCAAATACAAAAATATCTTTCTCATAATATTTGAGCGCCCGCATGTTTACTAATATTTCTGATTTCATTTCTGCCGAAATAGGTTCTTCCTCAATCTCTTTTCTGATTTTTTCCCAATACTCATCTGCTGATAATTTAGGTTTTATTATTTCCGAGTTAATTCCTGTAATAAAGAAATCATTATATTTTCTGTAATCATCCCCGTACAATCGAAAATACTTATCGGCATCGTCTTCACTATCTGCAACTCCCACTATTACATACCCATGCTCATTTGGTTTAGTATTCACCATCGCTGTTAACGTTTTAACTATCTTTTTTAAACACTTTTTATTATAGTTAGCATCTTTTGTTAAATCACAAAATCCAATTTTCAAATCTAACATTTGTTGTTCAATGCAAGTATCCCTCAACATATTCTCTAAATCTGATATATTTGACTGTGATATTTCCTTCTTCACTACATTTGAAAAAGTCATAGCTATTATAGATTTTACTGCTACTATTTTTTCCTCCCTAGCTCCAGAATCCCAAGACGAATCTCCTACATTATTCAATTCTCTAGCCGCAAGATTATCTAACTTTTTAATTATTTCATTATAATCTGCAACTATTTTACTCTCACTCATTAGTGAATATATTGCCAAAAAGATTACTTGAAAAGAGCGAACTTTTGCTGAACCAACATTATGAAAAACCAACTCAGAAAATGTTTTACCAGCAATATCGAAAATTCTTTCCAGCTCATCCATTACTTCCATAAACTGGCTAATAATCTCATTTTCTCCAATTCTCAATATCTCCGCTTCTGCTTTTTGGTAAACTTCTTGTTCTTTCCCTTCAGTTCCATATAACACATTCAAACTGTATGCCGTAGGTTCAACCCTATTCCCTAAAAGCATATATGCAAGAATTTGTCCAATCATCTGCTCATCCATTGATTGACGCATATTCTTTATTGTAATAATACCTTGTTTTACCCAAAAAACTTCATTAAGTTTTATTCCATAATCCAATTTACTATTTGAAAGACTAATAGCTCTCATTTGAGATAACTCCAAAATATCACTTGATGAATAATCTCTCCTCACTTTATTTGCTATTTTGCGAACAACCTCTGAAAACATGCATATTGCTCCAGCTTGTCTCAAATCTTGTCTAGAAAGCTGACGACCACTTGCATTAATTCTCCGAAATATTTCCTCTACAATACAATCTTCAAAATCTGTAACAGAAAAAGGCAACGGGTAATTACTTATTTTTGTACAAATATTTCTAGGCAATACAGGCGTCTTTTGTTTCAATTTCCCTTCATCAAGCATCTGTTTGGTCAACGCCATTGTATTCAAATCGAAATATCCATCAAACTCTTCATTTTTCAACTTAAACTCATTTTGAATAAATGAAAAAATAGCATCTAATCTCTGCATTCCATCGATTATTTCATATTTAACATCCGATTCTGTCTTTTGTTCAGCCAAAAGAAATAACGGAACTGAATACTGGCGAGAAATAGAATCAACAAAAGCCATTTTTTCTTCAACTGTCCAAACTAATTTTCTCTGATATTTACGATTAACCATAAATCTTTTAGAAATATACCAATCAAAAACTCGTTGTATATTTTCATTACTTATCGATAAATTATTATCCACAATCACACCTCACTTATTATTAGAAATTATTTTATTTAATTATTATCTGCTATACAAAACAACTAAAATGACATTATCATAGTCCAATTAATGTCGAATACTCATTTCGAATTCTTTCCATTGGTGTCATATCCCCAAAATCAGGTAATCTTCCCTCACCTACACTAGCAGGATAAGGCAAATACTTACACTTAAAATAAATATTCGGATATGTATATACAATGTCCATACTCTCAAAAAAGCATCTCTATCAAGTACAAGTTAACAATATATAATGCTTCTAAAGCAATCCTTGTCATTCTCAGTCTTAATCGCATCTGCCCGTTGATAAAAAGAGGTAAATCCTTCTATATCGTCATTAAATATGAAAACTCTTTTTGTGAGTTCTCGGCCCCTGTTATCAAAGGCTCTATCATAGTGCGTTATGCTTCCGATATCAACTCCGATTACTAAAGTTGTATCTGTTACTTGTTCAATTCTCTCATTCTGTGTATAATTCATAGTGAACCTCCTGTGTTTGATTGATATGTTACATCCACCAAGATACATCTCAATCTAACCTTGAGGTTCTATATTATTCAATTGGTACTCTTTATGAATTACAGGAATGCTCCTAAATATAACTAGTAAGATACTATCTCAAAGCTCTTCTTAATTCATCTTCGCTATACCCAAACATATAATCATCGTCTTCACCATTACTTACCCAAATATCTGCTGCATCATAGACACTTATTCTTTCATCTTCGTAAGCATTACTAGAATTACCCGAGCCACGACAACTTCTACACCAAGACCGAGGCATTGTTCCGTCATATCTAAATCCAAACAGCTCTTCAATTTCTTGCTCTCCATGAGCAATCAGACCGCAATGTGGGCATTCTGCATAACTACCATATTCCGTTAATGAATCTATATGGTTTACACAACATAGCGCTAAGTTATATCCTGCGCTTGCCAAAACTTCAGCAATTCCCTTGCCTATGCTTCTCGACGCTCCACTAATAAAAGCGCTTTTACTCATTATTCATCCTCCATAGAGGTTGACAGGGGGCCCCTGTCAACCTTGCAATCTTCTAAGCAATAGCTTGATGTCCTCTGCATCCCAGATTACTGGTACTGGATATGCAGGGTTGGCCTCTTGGATAGCCCTTGTAACGATTGTATTATAGTCCTCTTCTCTAAGCTCCTTAACGCGAGTTGGAATTTCCATGTTCTTATTCATTTGCCTAATTGCTTCAATGAATCTCTCTGCCCTGTCCTGTTCAGAGATTCCTCTAATTCCAACAACCTCTGCTAACTCTGACAATGGCTTGTATACAGCCGAGCCATATTGCTCTAATACAGCAGGAAGAATTATGGCATTAGCATAGCCGTGAGGCAGTCCATATAGCGCTCCAAATGTGTGGGCGACAGCGTGAACATATCCTACGAAATTATTCGTAAATGCTACACCTGCATAGTAGGATGCCATTAGCATCCTTCCCCTTGCTTTAATGTCAGAACCGTTATTATACGCATTTTCCAGATTATCGAATATCATTCTTACAGACTTGCGGGCCAGTTTCTGAACCATAGGGGATGCATATAGATTCGTATATGTCTCCACTGCATGGGTTAGAGCATCCATTCCTGTGGCTGCCGTTATGTGCTTAGGAAGGCTAAGTGTAATCTCCGGATACATGCAAGCGTACTTTGGGACGAGACCAAAGTCTGTTATTGCGTATTTGTAATGAGTGCCATCCACCTCGTCAGTTATAACTGCTGCAACCGTAGCCTCAGAGCCTGTTCCTGCTGTGGTCGGCACCACGTACAAATCAGGAATTGGGTTCTTAATCTTGAACATGCCACGCATATCTCTAACCTGCAAAGTCGGATTAGTTGCTCTTGCGCCAATTATCTTAGAAGCATCCATAACACTACCACCACCAACGGCGATAATGCATTGACAATTGTTGTCATTATATACCTTCAGCGCCTCTTCGATACAGGTAATTGTAGGGTCCGGCATAATTCCACTATATACACTATATTCGATGCCCTTATCCTTCAGTGCGTCGAATAGTGGCTCTAGCGACCCTCTCTTAATAAAGCCTGCAGTTGTTACCACAAGCGCCCTGCTATTGCCGTCGCTTTGTACAACATCCGGCAGCTTAAGGATACTTTCCTTACCCTTAATCAGATTCGGCCTTCTAATCTTGGCTATTCTAATAAATGTGCTTACAAACCTTTGTCTTAATCTAGTAATCTTCTCCATAGTGTTCTCCCCCTTGCTTTTGTTGTGTGAACGGTTGACAAAACATGGTTGACAACAGAATGTTGTCAACAGGACCCCCTGTCAATGTTTGAAGTTAATCTTCACATCTACTACTTCTGCGTTGGTTCCAACACGAACTCCTGGTCCGTAGAAGCCAATACCTGAAGTCGTTACATTATACATGTTGCCCCTCTTAATTACGCCTTTGGAATTGTCCCATATAAGCTTGCTTGTAAGGTTAAGCGGGAAGATTTGTCCGTCATGGGTATGACCAGAGAAATCAACATCTACTCCCGCGTCAGCTAACTCTTGAATCTGTCTTGGCTGATGGTCAATTACGAGAATTGGAAGCTCCTTATTAAGCCCCTGAGTTACCTCAGCTGGAGTCTTTCTTCCATCAACATCCTTGCCTTCCTTCTGGGCATCAGGTCTGCCGTATATGTAGAAGGAATTGTTAACAAGCACATATTCGTCTCTTAAGTTCTTAACGCCTGCTCTCTCAAGGAAATCGTCCATTCTCGGGTCCGCCACAGGCTTCTCATCACTTGTAAATGTGAATCCCGCAATAATCATCTCTGATACATCATGATTACCATATACCGAATAAACTCCGTATTTTGAATCAATTGATTTATACAATCTAATAAGCTCTTCCGGATCTTCTAGTGCATCATAATTGTTGTCGAATATATCTCCTGCAAGAACAACAACATCAGGATGGTTGGCGTTAATCTTATCAACCATATCCTTAATCTGACTGACTCCCACAGAATACCCCATATGCATATCAGCTACAAGAACAACATTAAGGCTGTCTACTCCATTACATTTCTTATCAACATCTATCTCATAGCTATTATCATATATTGTCCTTGCCTGTATTCCACCTCCAATGGCAATTCCAGATAGAACAAGAACTACTACCGTACCAAGGGCAATAAATTGTTTTCTTGTAATGGTGGTCTCTGACTTAGGAATCTTCTTCCTCTTACGAATGATTACACGAATCAAATCGAGAATTGCTATTATTGAAATAATATATATAACAACTCCATACCAGTATGTTCCAACAATATGGAACAATCTCCTAACCGTTCCTTCAGGAACAGGTGCAGCAATGTACATTCCCATACAAAGGGTCCAGTACACTATATTAATTGCAATTCTAACGCCCATCTTAAGACGACCATTGCATATTGTATCAAGCCATTTCATAAACCACATACATACGTAATAATTGGCAAGTATGTATACTGGCAGGATCAAAATTGCTAGCATCGTTTATCTAATGTCTCCTATCCTTAAAATTTCATTTCATATTATATCATTTTATTGGGTTTTTGTGGTATAATGCTTTGAGTTAGTGCAAAAAAATACTGATTTGTACACAAATCCACAGAATCATATAACGGGAGCAATTATGGAAATCAACAGAAAAGACTTGAAAAAAAAGGGCAAGGCTTCAATAAAAAGACATTATTTTATATTCGTTATAACCCTTCTATTATGTGCCGTACTAGGTGTGTTCTATACATCTTCAACATATATCTTTAACTTAATGAAGGGTGGAAATGATGAGACATATTCAGATATATCAGCCAAAATCTCTGAAAACGCATACTATAACGAAGATGGCGAGCTGGTTATTAACAACGCAATATACGATTCGAGTAATGATATAGCACAGGCTCTAAGTGACTATATACAGGGCAAGACACAGGAAGCTCTTAATCTGGAGAATCGCGTTAATACAGTTGAAGAAAATAAGCCTGATGAGAAGGTTGGAATAGTAACACTAGGCTATCGTAATGGTGTTCTTGCATCAGTTGTTAACAGTGTTAGGTCTGGTTCCCTTCTTCTTACAACATATAAATCCATATCAAAGGTTATAAAGGACCCTTCTTTCGCTTCAATTATTATGCTTATTCTTGTAGTACTTATATTCTTAGCATACAGGGCATTTATTAAGAATGCGTTATGGCTTACTGCAAGAAGACAATTTACTGAAGCCCAGACATACGAAAGAATAACAGGAAGAAGCTTCCTATTCTTATTTATAAGGAAATCATACTTTAGGGCTTGTATGACATTTTTTATAAAAGAAATATATCAGCTCCTGTGGAGCTTAACTATTGTGGGTGGAGTAATTAAGTTCTATTCTTATAGAATGGTTTCATATATTCTTGCTGAGAATCCTAAGCTTAATTCGAAGCAGGCAATTACTCTGTCACGCAATATGATGAAAGGTCACAAGTGGGAAATGTTCGTACTGGATATTTCCTTCATTGCCTGGGAGCTTCTTAATATTGTAACAGCAGGATTACTTGGACTACTCTTCCTAAATCCATATATGGAAGCTACCAAGGCACAGTATTATATTAAGCTTAGAGAAATTGCAGTAGCTAATAAGATTGAGGGATATGAGCTTCTTAATGATGAATATTATGTAAAGACTCCTTCTGAAGAAGACCTTAAGGTTGCTTATGCTGATATTATTGAGCTTAAGAAGAAGGCTCCTAAGGAAATAGAAAAATTCACAGGAGTTGCTGGCTTCTTTGCAAATGTGTTCGGTATTATCCTTGTTAATAATGATAAAGCAAAACGAATTGCTGCCCAGGAGGAGAATGCTACTCAGATAGAGGAATATGAACTTATTAGAAGTGGCAAGCTCTATCCTGACCGACTTAATCCTTTATATACGGCTAATGAAGGAAAGCTTGCATCTAAGGTAAAATCACTTAACTATAATAGGCGTTACACCATAACTAATCTAATTGCTCTATTCTTCACAGGATGTCTTATTGGATGGTTATGGGAGGTTGGTATCCACCTTGTAAATGATGGTGTATTCGTTAACAGAGGCGTACTACATGGACCATGGCTTCCAATATACGGAACCGGTGCCGCGCTAATACTTGTAATACTATATAGGTTCAGAAGTAGACCATGGTTAGAATTCCTGCTTACAATTCTTCTATGTGGAGTTGTAGAATACTTTACTTCGTATTTCTTAGAGATATCACATAATGGTCAGAAATGGTGGGATTACACAGGATATTTCCTTAACATCAACGGAAGAGTCTGTGCTGAAGGACTGTTAGTATTCGGTGTTGCAGGCGCAGCGGCAGTATATGTATTGTTCCCTCTACTCGATGATGCATTATCTAAGATACCACTTAAGATACTGCTGCCAATTGTAATTGTTCTTGTTATTGTATTCGTGGCTGACGTTATCTATTCACATTTCTATCCTAATACAGGTAAGGGTATTACCGATTACAAGGACGGCAAGCAGACAGGCTGTACCAATAATGGTACATCTGATAATCTGTATACAGCCAGTGGTATATACAAGCCTTCTGCTAATTCTTATTATCATTATATTTCTTAAAGATATAATCTGGCTGATGAGTATCAAGGTACTTGTCAGCCGCTTTTTTATTCTTAACATATACGCCCTTGTAGGCGCCTGACAAGACTTCCTTATGCTTCTTCAATTCATCAGGTTCATCGTCAATTACAAGCACCGTAGGCTTAGCTAAGGCCTTCTCAATCTCCTCACTGCTTAATAGCAACTCATCTGGTAAGAAATCAATTAAGGTTGCTTCACATTTCTCATAGGAAATAGGCTTTGTTAGGTATTCATCAAAGCCCTCATCCTGATATATCTTAGCTGCTCCCGATGTGGCATCAGCAGTAAGGGCGATTACTGGCATATCACCCTTAAGCCCCTCATCTACCATGGCATGAAGTGTCTCAACGCCATTCATATCAGGCATCATAATATCAAGAAGCACACAGTTATATCTACCATTACGACGAAGCATCTCTAGACATTCTTCACCGCTAACTGCTGTATCCATCTTCATACGGGTTTCCTTCAGAAGATTGGTAATAACCTTAAGATTAAGTTCATTATCATCAACAATTAGAATCCGCGCCTCAGGAGCCATTAGAGTTATTCTGCTTTCCTCTAGCTTCACTCTGCTCTCTATGCGCTTGGTAATATCTCCAATTGGCTCTGTTGATGTAATCTTCTGGCACAGATGCACTGTGAATGTAGTTCCCTTACCATATTCACTTGTCACATCTATATCACCATCCATCATTGTGACAAATGTCTTGGCAATACTAAGGCCCAAGCCTGTGCCCTCTACCTTCTTATTCCTAATCTCATCAAGCCTTCGGAATGTAACAAAGAGGCTGTCCATATCCTCCTTCTTAATTCCGATTCCAGTATCTGCAACTGTGGCAATAAGCTCTATCATCCGAGATTTGTCAGGAATATCTTTATAGGAAATGTTAACATCTATGCTTCCCTGTTCAGTATATTTTATAGCATTGTTAATTATATTAATTAGAATCTGACGTAGTCTTAACTCATCTCCATAGAGATTCTCAGGAACATTTTCATCAACTACAAGATTGAAAGCTAGCTTCTTATCCTTGGCTTTGTTAGCAACCATATTGTTAACATCTAATACCACATTACTTAGCTTATAATCTGCATTATTAAGCGTCATGGAACCAGCTTCAATCTTGGATATATCAAGAATATCATTTATTATTCCAAGAAGTGTCTGGCTGGCTGACTTAATATCGGATGCGTATTCCTTAATTGCCTGGTCTGTTGCCTCTCGAAGAATCATTTCGTCCATTCCAATTATGGCATTAATAGGCGTCCTAATCTCATGAGACATATTAGCAAGGAATATACTTTTTGTCTGGTTAGCTTTATTAGCCACATCAGTCATGCGTTCAAGCTCGTCCATCTTACTATGGAGATCAGTTACGTCGCTAATAACATACTGATATCCGGCTAAATCATTAGCCTCCATAATCTTAGTAACATTTACAGAATAGGTATTCTTATCTACGACATAATCGCCACCGCCGTTAGTACGAATCCTGTTAAGCTGTTCATCTTCTTCAATAAGGTTTATTTTCTTAAGAGAAGTTATCATTGTAGATGATAAATCATTGTGGAATATTATATTATTATCTGCATCTGTGACTACGAGACCTAATGGTCCTGTATATACAACATTTTCAATAGCAGCCTGTATAGAGTCGAATATGTCGAACCTAAACAGAAGCACCGCTAAGGTTATTACAATAGGCAGAATAAAATAAATTGTAAGGTCAATTCCAATATAATCTGTTGCATAATAAATCATTGTAGATATTAAGAACAGGGCCACAACTACAAGAATACAGATTATCCTCTTCTTGGCAATACCCTTGTGCTTCCTAAAATTAACTGTGATAATAACCAGGCAGGCAACAAATATAACAAGCAAATCTAATGGGAATATAACATTGATTACAATGAATTCAAATGTAGAAAGGGACGCCATCTGAGTAGAGACGCTGCTCCAGTCAGCAAAGGCGTAATTGTCAGAGTCGAGGTATAGAAAGACTGCAATTAATGCAGTAGTAACGGACGCCTGGATAATGTAGATGTATTTGGGAAGCTTGGCATTACATAGTTTTTCCACGAGTCTTAGTAGCAGAAGGGATGCCATGGCCATACCAATATTCTTAGTCTTGAATGCTATTACAGTCTCAGTTAAGTTATCCGAGTGATGCAGCATCAGAAGACCTACTTCAACGATTAGAAGTGCAGTAAAGAACATAACAGCAACAGCCTGTACCACAGATGGGTTAGACAATAGAATCTTAACAGTTATAGACGAGGTAATAATCAGTGTGATTGCACAAATTGCAATATAGAAATAGTAATACATAAAAACCTCCCCACCAATATACTAGAGATTAATATTGTTCTGGGCTTCCTTAGCCTCTGCTGCGGCCTCCTCATAGTCGAAGCCCTCGATATAATCCTTGGCCATATCGATATGATTCTTAATAATTATATCAACGCTGTATCCATCTAATTCTCCAAGAATATCCTTAGCCTTGTCATCATCGAAGTCATCGCAGCTTGATATGAACTCATCAAGAAGCTCATATACCTTCTTGTCATCAGCCACCTTCTCTTCAGGCTCCTTAGCCTTATCATCTGTCAAATGTTCATTAATGAAGCCTACCACTTCCTTGTACTTCTGTAGGAGTAGAGCATTTGCTTTCTCGAACTCAGCCTTCTCTCTCTCATTAGGCTCAACTGCAGTGTATTTCTTCCCTAGCTCTTCACACTTTAAAGCAAGTTCAGCGCCATCTTCAATTCCAATTGTTCTGAAATTACTCTTAAGGGAATGAACAAGTGTAGTATAATGTACAAGCTGATACATCTCGAAATTAGATACAATCTCGAATTCATTCTTCACATAAGACTGAGCAAAGGTCTTAAGGGCTAACTCATAGTCCTTACCGCCACCTGTATATCTTGCGCCTAGTCCTAGGTCAAATCCATATTCTCTGAATTCCCTTTCGTTAATCATACATCCCCCTATCCAAGAATATCCATAATCTTGTTAACTAAATCCTTCTTAGATGCCGGCTTAACAATGTAGCCTGCCGGCTTTAATTCCGTTAAGGTCTTAACTACAACCTTCTTCTCCGTCACACCTGTTAGAAATACAACAGGAATATCCTTCGTCTTAGGATTATCTCTCAGCTTATAGAATACCTGCGCTCCCGATTCTTCCGGCATCAAAAAGTCAAGAAATATCAAGTCGCATTGGTGATTTTCTAAGAACTTAATACATGACTTTCCTGAATTTACTGCAGTAACATCATAGAATTCCTTAAGTATCTTCTTCATGTTATTAAGCTGCATAACATCGTCATCAACTACAAGTATTCTCTTTCTATCATCGCTCATATAGATACCTCTTCTAGTATATTAGATATATCTTATCTCCATAAGTGTAAGTCCATGGGCTGGTGCTGTAGGGCCAGCATTTGCTCTGTCCTTAGACTCAATTATTCCTTCTATCTCTTCTGGCTTAATGGCGCCGGCGCCAACCTTAATTAAGGTTCCTGCAATAATCCTAACCATATTATACAAGAATCCATCCCCTACACATCTTATTATAATCTCGTCATTATCAAGTCGCACACTAACCTCATGTAATGTCCTTGTAAATGTCTTAACCTGTGCGTTAGCCGAACAAAATGCCGAGAAATCATGTGTTCCTTCAAAATGTGGTGCCGCAAGAATCATAGCATCTGTATCTAACTTGTGATGGTAATGATATGTATTAAGCCTTCTTGTAGGATCATTAAATGACCTGTTAAGTATGCGATATTCATAGGTCTTAATGGAATCTACAAGATGGGGATGCCAGTCATCATCCACTCTGCAGGAATCTACAACTACAATGTCCTCTGGAATCCTTGTATTAAGGGCATAGCTAATTCTTGTAGGCTCCATTCTCAACTCCACGTCGAATATAGCCACATTTCCCAGGGAATGAACACCTGAGTCTGTTCGGCTTGCCCCAAGGACGCTTATAGGCTGCTCAAACAGGTCTGACAATGCCTTATTAAGCACCTCTTCAATTGTTATTCCATTAGGTTGCACCTGCCAGCCATGATAATTAGTACCGTCATAGGCAACCGTAAGCTTTATTCTCATAATATCTATCCTAATTGATAAGGTCGATGTGGGAGATGCAAACTACATCCCAAGCATATTAGCAAATAAATCGCTCACATATCTATTATATAAGATGTTAGATACAATTGTTGCTGCAAGGAAGAGGCCCTCTATAACATAGGCCCTGTGGTCGTAAGCATTATAGCTTAGGGGCTTCATCTTGGTTCTGCCCTCTCCTCCATTGTAGCAGCGAGCCTCCATAGCAAGGGCTAAGTCATTGGCCCTACGAAATGCTGATACAAACAGTGGCACAAGTATAGGAACCATATTCTTGGCTCTCTTGAAGACACCGCCCGATTCGAAGTCGGCCCCTCTTGCCATCTGCGCCTTCATAATCTTGTCTGTCTCTTCCACAAGAATAGGTATAAATCTAAGAGCAATAGACATCATCATTGCAATCTCGTGTACTGGTATCTTAACCTTATTCATAAATCCTAAGGACTTCTCTAATCCATCTGTTAACTGATTAGGTGTGGTTGTAAGAGTCATAACAGATGTACCTACAATTAAGTATGTCATCCTTATTATCATGAATATACAATTCTTAATACCTACATCAGTAATTCGAAAAATCCAAAACTGAACAATAACATTTCCAGGAGTTAGAAATAAATTGAATATTCCTGCAACAACAAGCAGCATAACGATTGCTCTAAGCCCCTTAAGCATAAATGAAAGTGGCACATGAGATAAAGCAATAAATGTTATTAAAAATGCTGTTACAACAACAATAGAGAACACATTGTTGGCCAGAAATACTGTCACAATAAAAACAAGTGCCCCCATCAGCTTCACTCTTGGGTCAAGCTTATGTATTATTGAATCACCTGGATAATATTGTCCTATTGTTAATTCTCTAAACATTTATATTATCTTTCCTCTAGTTCTTACCGTAAAGGGAAAGTATTTCCTTCTTCGCCTCTTCTACCGTAGTAGCTTCAGTAGAAACATCAAACCCAAAACTTCTTAAGTCATTCATAAGATATGTTATCTGAGGGGCTCTAAGTCCCATCTTTTCAAGTTCCTTGTAGTTTTTATATACTTCCTTAGGAGTATCGTCAAACTGGACCTGTCCCTCATTCATTACAATTATTCTGTCAACAAGTCTCGCAATATCCTCCATACTATGAGACACAAGAACTACAGTATTACCAGTCTTCTCATGCATATCCTTAATCATATCAAGGATATCGTCTCTTCCCTTAGGGTCAAGACCTGCTGTTGGCTCGTCTAGAATAAGTATGTCAGGCTTCATTGCAAGCACACCTGCAATTGCTGCCCTTCTCTTCTGCCCACCTGATAAGTCAAATGGAGATGCAGAAATCAAATCCTCTGGGAAACCAACAAGTCTTAAAGCTTCATAAACCCTGTCATCAATCTCTTCCTTGCTTAAACCAAGATTCTTAGGGCCAAAGCATATATCTTCAAATACTGTTGGCTCAAAAAGCTGATGTTCTGGGTATTGGAATACCATTCCCACCTTGCTTCTTAGCTCCTTCTTCGGAAAGTCCTTCTCAGAAGTGTCCTTACCATTAAAATAAATGGTTCCACTTGTAGGGGTAAGAAGACCGTTCATATGCTGAATCAGAGTCGACTTACCAGAACCCGTATGACCAATAATTCCAAGGAATTCGTTATCTTCAATTTTCAGTGAAACATCCTTAATTGCATCCTTAATTGCAACTGTCTCGTATGCATTTCCTGGTGAATACACATGTGAGACCTTATCTAATATTAGTGACATATCTAATCCTTTATCGTGTAGGGATGTAATGTCCCCACCGGCTCATACAAAAAATCGCCTTGTGGGGCATTACATCCCTACACTATATAATATTACTTCTACTTGTGGGCATACAAGAAATCCATACTTCGTCATGATGACAAACTAGCCAGGGCCTGCACTAACTCTTCTCTTGTGAGAATGCCATCGCCAATGTTAAGACCTGACTTCTTAAGTTCGTGGGCTAAAAGTGTAACCTGTGGCACGTCAAGACTTAATTCGCTAAGTCTTTCCACCTGAGAGAATACTTCCCTAGGCGTACCCTTAAGGGCAACCTTTCCCTTCTCCATTACAAACACTCTGTCTGCACCTATTACTTCCTCCATGTAATGAGTTATAAGTATAACTGTTACATGCTTTTCTCTATTAAGCTGATGAAGGGCTTCAATTACCTCTGTTCGTCCAACTGGGTCAAGCATAGCCGTCGGCTCATCAGCAATGATACACATAGGCTCCATTGCCATTACACCTGCTATTGCAACCCTCTGCTTCTGACCTCCTGAAAGCTTATTAGGAGAGTGGTCTCTGTATTCCCACATTCCCACAGCCTTAAGGCTTCTAATGACTCTCTCCCATATCTCATCAGTAGGTACACCTATATTCTCAGGCCCGAATCCAACATCCTCTTCCACCAGACTTGCTATAATCTGGTTGTCAGGGTTCTGGAATACCATTCCAGCCTTCTGCCTAACCTCCATAACCCGTTCTTCTTCTGAGGTGTCTATTCCATCCACATATATTGTTCCTTCACTTGGGGTAAGAAGTGCATTAAGAAGCTTGGCAAATGTTGATTTGCCAGAGCCATTATGACCTAAGACACAGATAAATTGCCCCTTCTCAACATCAAGACTTACTTTGTCAAGGGCAACACTTATATCTTCTATATTATCTTCTTCATCTCTTCTTATATATTGATAAGACACATCCTGTGCTTTAATTATTCCCATGACAGTCTATGTAATTCTCCCTTTTTTTGAAGCTGTGCGAAATCCTGTTGACGCAGGGCCTCGTATAGCACAATTGCAACTGAATTAGCAAGATTAAGGGAGCGAATCTCTTCCTCCATTGGTATTCTGACACATTTGTTAGGATGCTGAATTAGAATCTCCTCAGGAATTCCCGCACCTTCCTTGCCAAACATTATATAATCTCCATCTAAGTAGCTTACATCAGTATAGACATTTCTCGCCTTAGTTGTAGCCATATAGATATTAGCATCCGGATTCTTCTCTAAGAAATCATTCCAATCATCATATATGGTTACATCCAGGTTATTCCAATAATCCATTCCTGCCCTCTTAAGATGCTTGTCATTAATGACAAACCCCATAGGCTCAATCAGATGAAGTCTTGTTCCTGTAGCATAACATGTTCGCCCGATATTACCTGTATTAGGTGCAATCTCGGGCTCGTGTAAGACAATATTAAGAGCCACTTTGTTCCGCCCTCAATTCGTTAATGAATTCTTCTATCCTGTCAAGCGCTTCCTTAAGATTGCTTAGGGAATAAGCATAGGAAATACGTAGGAATCCTTCTCCACAAGCTCCGAAGGCAGTACCTGGAACAACAGCCACCTTCTTAGTCTTAAGTAGACGTGTAGCGAATTCATCAGAAGTCATACCGAATTCTTTAATTGATGGGAACATATAAAATGCGCCAAAAGGCTCAAAGCATTTTACACCCATCTCCTTAAAACGATGCATCAAATATCTGCGCCTGTCATTATATTCCTCTCTCATATCAGAGACCTCTCTGTCGCAGTCTCTAATAGCTGTAACAGCCGCATACTGGCTTGTTGTAGGAGCGCACATAATAGCATACTGATGGATTTTCAGCATTTGCTCAATAATAATCTTAGGGGCACAGGCATAACCAAGTCTCCAACCTGTCATGGCGTGAGATTTAGAGAAACCGTTGATCAATACAGTTCTCTCTCTCATACCAGGAATGCTTGCTATACTAACATGCTTATCAAGATATGTAAGCTCTGAATATATCTCATCTGAGAGCACGAATAAGTCATGGTCAATTACAACCTTGGCAATTGCCTCTAGCTCCTCCTTCTCTAAGACAGCTCCTGTTGGGTTATTAGGAAATGGCAATATTATCACCTTAGTCTTGTCAGTAATATGCTCCTCTAACTCCTTAGCTGTGAGACGGAAGTCGTTCTCTTCCTTCAAGTCAATGGTAACAGGAGTTCCATTTGCCATAATTGTACATGGTACATAGCATACGAAGCTAGGCTGAGGAATTAGCACCTCATCACCAGGCTCAAGCATTGCACGAAGGGCAATATCAATGGCCTCGGAACCACCAACTGTTATTAACATTTCCTCGTAAGGGTCATATTCTAGTTCAAATCTTCTTACTAAGTACTTCGCAATCTCTACCTTAAGCTCCTTAAGTCCGGCATTACTTGTGTAAAATGTTCTTCCCTGCTCAAGAGAATAAATTGCCTCATCACGTACTCTCCAAGGAGTATCAAAATCAGGCTCTCCAACACCAAGTGAGATGGCATCTGTCATCTCGCTTACAATATCGAAGAACTTCCTTATCCCTGAAGGCTCTATATCAACTATTCTGCTATTTAATGGATTTCTCATGGTAAAATCAACGCCCTTTCATCCTTGTGACCTGCCTGCATTACAGTTCCATGGTCTTTGTATTTCTTCAAAATAAAATTAGTCTTAGTGCTTAATATTGACTCTAACGGTGACAGCTTGGCTGATACGAATTCTGACACCTCTCTTAATGTCTTACCTTCGATAATAACCATAAAGTCAAATCCACCTGATATAAGATATAACGCATTTACCTCAGGGTAGTGATAGATGTGCTCTGCCACCTTGTCGAATCCCATACCTCTCTGAGGTGTAACTCTAACCTCAATTAAGGCTGTTACCTTCTCAACACCTACCTTGTCCCAGTTAATAAGCGTATGATAACCGCAGATTATATTCTTGCTCTCCAATTCCTCTAGGGCGTTCATAACGCTTGCTTCATCTGCATCCACAAGCACCGCCAGTTCGTGAAGGTCAATTCTACTGTTCTTCTCAATGTAATTAAGTATCTTCTCTTCCATCATTCTCGTCCTCCAATAACCTGATATAATTCGTCTTTTGCTGGCGTCTCTAAGAATCTTATCTCGCCACCATTAATTAATCTTCTATCGTTAGAATCTGTTGCCTTACCAATTATTGTCGCTTCAATTCCTTCTCTATTAATGGCATCTACCACCTTCTCGCCCTCTGACGTGGCAATCAACAGACAGCCTGATGATATTAATTTGTAAGGATTGATTCCGAAGTACTCACATATCTCTACTGTCTCTTGACGAACCTTAATGCTCTTAAGGTCGATGTCAAGACCTACATTAGACGCCTCTGCCATCTCCCATAAGGCTCCGAATATTCCGCCTTCTGTAACATCATGCATGGATAGTGCCATATCCTTAGCAGCTGCCGCTTCCTTAACAATGAGTATATCCTCATCGAAGCCGACCGCCTTGTCAACCATGCTAGCTGGGAAATGTGTAATTAATTCCTCGTACTTTTCCTTCGCTAAGATACTTGTACCCTCTAAGCCAATTGCCTTAGTCATTACAATATCCATTCCTGGCTTAATTCCACCAGTGGATAAGAGCTTATCCTTCTTAACCTTTCCTACACCTGTTACTGATATTAATGGCTGGTTAACAACTCTCGTTACTTCAGTATGACCACCGACAACCTGGATATCAAGCTTGTGACATACATCATATACATCAGACATTATCTCTCTAAGCTCATCTTCTAATGTCTTATCAGGAAGAAGAATCGTTAGCATAATTCCTATTAGCTCTGCTCCTGAGCATGATACATCATTAGCAGTAATATATACTGACAGCTTACCTATATCCTTAGCCGTACCTGTAATGGGATCCGTTGAGAGAACCATAACCTCATCATCAGCTAGCTTTATTGCCGCGCAGTCTTCTCCAACGCCTGCTCCCACAACCACTTCTGGCCTTACTTTATTGACTTTCTTAAGTACTGTTCTCTTTAATACACTCTCTGGTAATTTTCCTACTTTCATATTATACCAAAAGACTGCTCAAATAACGAGCAGTCTTATCCTTTTCTTAATATTATATTATTATGCCCTATTGTGGGGCTGCCTCACCTTCTGCAGGCGCTGCTTCAGGTGCTGCTGGTTCTGGTGTCGGAGTAGGTGCTGGCGCTCCTGATATTGCTGCCCTTACTGCCCCTTCGTCGTTAGTCGCTATAGCAGCATCTATTCTCGCCTTAGCATCTGGCGCCAATCCAGCTGAACCTATAGCATAGATTGTATTGCCAGGTTTGTATGTACTGTTGTTAAATACATTTCTGCTCTGTTCCTGACCGTTAACTGATACTACCTTCCACAATCTTGCAGTGTAACCAGTGTGTGGTCCCTGTTCCTTGGTCATTGTACCAGCTGGCTTAGTAGAATCATACTTAAATGTTATTCCAGGGTCAGTCTTAGAAGTCTCTTCACTTACAAAATCTATTGTACGGTTAGGATCTCTTGTCTCTTTGCCATAGACGCTAAAGTAAATCTTACCGCCCTCACAGTAACCCTCAATATAAATTGGAGTTGACTGATTATTCTTGAATTTGAAATCAAGTATACCTTCTGCAATTGCTGCATCTGCTGACTTAGGAACATATGATACTATCATTGAATGGTTGTTTCTCTGAACAATCTCAAGCTCTGCTCTTATTACAGCATTATATAATGTCGAAGATACCTGACAGATTCCTCCACCATAAGTCTCAACAGTTGTTCCATTCTCATAAGAGCCTGCTAACTCATATCCGTTCTCTGCTGTAAATGGAGTAACCGCTTCTGTTACTGAGAATGTCTCTCCAGGATAAATGATTGAGCCATTAATCTTCTCACATCCATTTCTTACATTCTTAGCTCTTCCTGCTGCAGATGATGAAAAATCAGTGTTATACGTACCTAGCTTATCATGAACTGACTGTAGCTCTTCCTGGCTTCCAATTGGATCCTTAGTCTCAACTACAAGGTCAATCTGACTATTGTTGCCATCCCATCCCTTACTGATAAAATCAGCAATCTTATCAGCAGACTGATTAACATCTACGATCTTGCCCTGTGTTCCTGGAACATATTGGAAATTACCATCAACTCTCTTAAGTCCATTATTAACAACTCTTGTATCAAGACTAGATTTATTCTTCTCAAGATATTTTGCAACTGATGCATTCTTGGCTGTAAGTGATACCTTGAAATCCTTACCTCTGCCTGACTCTACATCCTTATGTGCCTTAAATCTATATAGTGGGTTACCTTCGTTACCATAGTTAGCTGCTCGCTCGGCAACGTCCTCATTCTTAATGCACAAATCCAAGTCCTTACCAGTAGCATCAACTGACTTTTCTCCAGCTACAAGCTTGAATACTGTACCCTTAGTATTGCCAAGAGTTGACTCTACAGTCTTCTGTGCCTTCTCTACAGTCTGGCCTGACACATCC
This sequence comes from uncultured Lachnospiraceae bacterium, assembly GCA_900316395.1. GTDB lineage: Bacteria > Bacillota > Clostridia > Lachnospirales > Lachnospiraceae > RUG191. Next base: position 50,640 of record ONCT01000010.1, read on the forward strand.
TGACCTTCAATTGTTATTCCTTCTGGAATAGTCTTCTCGTCTGAATCTTCATTTGCAGAAGAATCCTTCTTGTCTTTGCTGTCGGAAGACGATGCATTCGATGTTGAGTTGAAGGATGTATTGCTAGATGAATTCGTTGATGAATTAGCAGCTATACTATCTACTCCTACTAATGCAACTGCAAGTGCAACAATTGACAGGATTATTAATATATCTTTTCTTAAAATATTCATAAGTGACCTCATTATATTTCTTACTCTTATATAAATGTGATATAATATTTTTACCTATTTTCACACTAGACTTATTATAACAGAAAATGTGGGTGTTTTTTTACTTTTTTTGTGTACAAACAATGAAACTTTATAGAAAGGATGCACAAAATGTTATTTCCAATTTTGGGCATTGTTCTGGTAGGAATGATTGCCCTTGCACTAAGATACAGATACCTGAATAAAAAAATGGATAATGATAATGAAGCCTTCTACGAGAGAGAACGCAAGGCTAATGCAACTCCTAAGAAGGATATTAGCAATCTAACATATATTAAGGTTCCCTTGGAGAAATTCCCTATTGGGCAAATCGAAGATGATGAGATTAAAGTCATCGAGGATAAGCTTGTAGCACTGTCTGAAAAAGACATTCTCAACTTAGTTGGCAAGACCAATACCGACCTTAAGGAAGAATATGGTGTTCCTAACTTCGATAAAATGCAGGAGGTAGGTGAGAACTTCAACGAGCTTACTGTTACACTTGTGGAATACAGTAATGAGCTTATACTTCGCAATATGCTAGATGAGACAATTAGCGTCTTAGAATATGGGATTGCTATTAAGACTGATGTCAGCAAGAACTATACTTTGCTTGGGGACTGCTATAAGCAGAAGAACCAGCCAAGGAAGATTAAGGTTCTAAGGGAACAGGCGGAACGGTACGACGGTATTATGCGAGAGAGCATCATACGCCATCTCGATGAACTTCTTGAAGGTGAAGAGAACTTTGAAACATAAGTTAACAGGGGGACGGTCCGTCCCCCTGTCACATTAATAATTCTTAAGAATGTCCTTCACGAAGCTGACATATTCGCTTTTAATGTCTTTAGGGCCTTCGATGTAAGCCTTGTTGCCAAGTCCGGATAGCCAGCCGAAGAACTGAGGGCTAACCTCTAATTCTATTCTTAACTTAGCTTTATCACCCTTCTGGGTAATATCTATGTCATATCCGAATCTGTCTATGAAAATGCCTACAATAGAGCTGTCACAGACGATATTAACAGTTCTTGTCTCACCCTGGTACATGCCAAATGAATTACGGGCGATTGCAGCAATCTTCTTACGATCTATATCTGCAATTCCCTCTCTTGCCTCATCAATTTCTACTACTGAATCCATCTTGTCGACTCTGTAATATCTGATGCTATCCCGCTTCTCAGAATAAGCTACAAGATAGTAATTCTCATCGAACCACATAAGGCATGCAGGACTTACAACAATAGACTCGCCGTCATATCTGTATTCCTTCTCCTTCTTGGCATTCCATTTGAAATACTTAAAGGACATCTTGTGATTCTCATCAATACATCTATAAATTGTATCAATGGCGTAGAATGTCTTCTCGCCACGACCTTGATTTCTGTTAGGAACTACAACCTGTCTTGAAAGCTCCTGTGCATCATACACATTTCCAAGACCAGCAATCCTGTCCACAAGACTCTTAGCCTTCTTCTCGCTTATAAAACGCGATGAAGAAATGGCATCTACAAGCATCTTGAGCTCAGCTAACTCAAAGCTCTTATCAGCAATATAATAACCGCCCTTGTAATCCTCTGACTTCTCAATGTCTAGTCCATACTCAAGCAAAGTAGAGATATCAGCATAAATACTCTTTCTCTCAGCCTCAATTCCTAATTCCTGCAATCTGCCAATAATATCATTAGCATTAAGCGGATGCTCCTCGTCTGTCTCATTAAGAAGAATATTCATAACATATAGAAGCTTCAGCTTCTGACCTGTCTTGTTAGCCATTTTCTCTCCCCCTTATCATTATATTATTATCTAAAATGTAATTCTTACTTGCTATCGTCAATAAACAATACGCCAAGGGTACCATAGCCACAGTGACTGGCTACTGTTCCGCCTGCGTAGGTTATGCATATTTCGTCGAATTTATTAAGGCTTTCGAGATACTCCCTAACGGAATCCTCTATCTCCTTGGCAACCCCTGTAAATGTAATAAATACTCTTGTAGGGTCAGCCTTCATCATAGCTTCCTCCATGTCCTTAACATAATTAAGGACTACAACAGAATACTTGCCACGATACTTCTTGCTTACCTGCATTGCACCATCCACAACTTCAATTCGTGGATGTAGCTTAAGGGCAGTACCCGCAAATCTTGCAGCGCCCGAACATCTTCCACCTCTGTGAAGATATGTAAGAGTATCTACTACGAAGCTCGCTCTTACTTTAGGAATAAGCTCGTCTAGCTTAGCAACAATATCGCTTCTTGACATGCCTTCATTAGCCATCTCTGCAGCTTTACATACCAACAGGCCAATTCCTGTTGAGAGATTCTTAGAATCAACAACAGTTACCTTATCCTCTGCCTCTAATTCTTCTGCGGCAATTCTCATTACATTTCCAGATGTAGACATGGAAAATGATATGGAAAATGCTATAATCTCATCCCCAGCTTCAATTATTGGCTTGAACAAATCAACTGCGTCCTCCATTGATGGTGCAGATGTCTTAGGAGTTGTCTTATTCTCATCTGACCATGCAAACAACTCATCTAATGTTATATCTACTCCATCCTTGTATTCCTTGTCACCAAGAATTACATGAAGGGGAAGTATTGATATATTGAATCTCTTCACAAGCTCAGGTGATAAATCACATGTACTATCAGCCACTATTCTAACCATATTCTACTCCTATCTCTTTTTTCTCTTGTATTTTCTCTTACGGCGAGCATACTGTCCATTGCTGAGTCTGTATTCGTTAATCTTCTCAGCGATTGTGTCATAGTCTCTCTCGAATAGTTCATCGCAGAATTGCTTCTTAAGAACATCGTGAGGAACAGTGTCGATTATCTTCTCCCCTACGAATTTCTTCGACTTATTCTTATATGCAGGCATATTATTAAGCTCTTGTATATGGGCTAGTTCCAATCTCCATAGAATCTCAATCTTATGAACCCAGTCTACCTTAGGATTAGCTGATGGCTCCCGAAGTATATAGAAATCCAGGCCATCCTCTTCCTCTTCAACAGTAATTATGCCCCAATAAGCAGGTACATGCTCACTTATATGATTACCATGACTACTACCGACTACAACATAGTTATAGTCGTAATAGTCATCATAATATTTTACCTGTCTTGACAGCCTGGCATAAGTATCGGCATCACTCTTAATCTCAATACCATATACATCTGTCTCTGTAATCATTACAGCATCTGCCCGGGCTCTGCCAATTTGCTTTTCTTCTAAGATGCGTGTCTTGCCGTATTTCTCTTCTAACAACTCGAAGAGGGGCTCTCTTATATCCTTATCGTATAGCATCTTATGACTCTACGTTATCTGGTGCCTGCTCTTCTGCTGGTGCCTCAGGTGCTGGTGCTTCAGCTTCTGCTGGCGCTTCAGCTTCTGCTGGCGCTTCAGTTTCTACTGGTGCCTGCTCAGGTGCTGGTGCCTCCTGTGTCTGTACTGGCTGACCTTGCATTGGAGCCTGCTGTTCTGGCATAGGCTGTCCCTGCATTGGCGCCTGTCCAGGCTGTTGCATCTGCTGACCTGGCATTGGCTGTCCTTGCATTGGCTGTGGATTAGGTGCATATTTGCTTGATACGAATCCTGTGCTTCCACCCATCTTAATTGCTCGATACAAGTTAGCATCAGCAGCATAGTAATATGGGTTGACATAGAATAATCCAAGTACTCCACAAGTTAACGCATTAAGTATGAACCATCCTAAGAATGATAAATCATATACGAATGCATCCCATTTATTACCCATCATCATCTCTTTACTCTTAGCAAAAGCTTCCTGAGTTGTCATATCAGGGCTCTCTGCAATTAAGAATGGCATCATACGATACTCGTATGCCTTAATAATTCCTGGTATTACAAAAAGCAGCGACCATAGGAATGTATATAAATCCTTGAAGAATAAAGTCTTAACATTACTCATATATGCAATTTTGAAACCATTACCCAAATTCTTGAGATCAGCTGGTCTGTCATACGCTTTTAAGAAGAACGACTTACCACCAAGAATAATAGGATTAATTGCAAATGCCTTAATTACAAATCCGATTACAAGAGAAATAAGTGAAATAATTATACTAAATATTATTACACCCGCTACTAATCCTCCGACAACAGCTGCATCCGAACCAGAACTAAAGAACTTAGCAAAAGGATTGCTATTTGTTGAACCGTTATCATCATATGTTCCTCGACCATATGCATAATATTTGCCATCCTCATAACTACCATTATTAACGTATTTGTTAATATCTTCTTCCATATATTTATCAAGATATTTGTCAATGTCTTCGTCACTTATATCAATATCATGACCTTTAGAATCATGGTAGCTATACTCGTAGTGTTCTACTCTCTGATTGTTTTTATTCTTGTTATTATTATTTCCTCCGAGGAAGCCACTGAATCCTCCAAATGCTCCTCCGATTCCTCCTGATAAAAGGATCAAAATCAGTCCAACAAGAACCATTTTCCAATAATTATCTTTAAATGTGAATAATTTTTGAGCTTCTTCTTTAAGGATCTTTCTATTCCACATTATAATCACCTCTTTATAATTATTATTCTACCATTTGCTGAGCTCTTTCTATTGAGCTGCAACCTCTTCCTTAGAGGAATTATCCTCCCCTCCAGAGTCAGCTCCACCTGCACCCTTCTTGTCCTTAAATACAATCTTAAGAAGCAGTGGGGTAATAACCGTCGTAACAATTACCATCACAACAATAGGCGCAAACAAATCATCTGCTATTAATCCTACCTGTTGTCCTTTGGCTGCAACAATAAGGGCAACCTCACCACGACTTATCATGCCCACACCAATCTGCATGGACTCCTTCCAGCTGAACTTGCACAATTTCGAGCCAAGTCCACATCCTCCAAGCTTGGATATAATGGCAACAAGGGTAAGCACAATTGTAAATATCCACATTGAACCACCCATTCCACTAAAGGTTGCTTTGATACCGATACTTGCGAAGAATATCAGGCTGAAGAAATGGTTATTAATTGTCTCAACTCTAACATCAAGATAATGACTTATCTTAGAGTTACATAGCATTAATCCTGCGAAATACGCACCTGTAATATCAGCGATTCCGAATAGCTCTTCTGAACCAAATGCTAATAGGAAGCAAAATGCCATTCCGAAAATTGACGCTCTTCTCTTACCATCTCTCGTAGCAAGAAACGGCTCTGAGAATTTGACTACGAAGAATAGCACAACTAGTACAACAGCGTATATTCCAATCTTAATGAATACACCACCAATATCTACATTAGGGTCTGTCATACTTGATACGATTGTAAGTACAATAATACCTAAGATATCATCAATAACAGCCGCTCCAAGAATGGTGGTACCCACGGCTCCTTTTAACTTGCCCATCTCTCGCAGGGTCTGCACCGTAATACTAACTGACGTGGCTGTTAATACAACACCTACAAATAAACATTTAAGAAGCTCGTGATGGTCTGCAATATTCTCATGGAAGAATAATGCATAGGCACCTGCTCCTAATCCAAGTGGTAATATAACGCCAAGTACTGCAACAACGAAGGATGCAACAGCATTCTTCTTCATCTCAGTAAGGTCAGTCTCAAGACCTGCACCATACATAAGAAGAACAACACCTACCTCTGCGGCATACTCTAGGAATATTCCACTATCTCCTTCAAAATTAACTAAGCCTAACAAGGAAGGACCTATAATAATTCCTGCAACCAATGCTCCTACAACTTCTGGCAAATGTATCTTCTTACATAGAATTCCCAGTAGCTTGGTGGCTAAGAATATTAACGCAATCCCTAATAAAAATGTGTAATCCATAATGATACCCTCTTTCTGTCAAAACATCTCATTTAACTAATAATATATAACAAATGTTTTTATTTTTCAACACATTATAAACTATATATGTGTGTCATTATTGGTACATATTTAACAATCTATTACAAAGCTCAATTTTGCTCTTATCTTCGCTACTATTCTCGAAAATAACCTCGCCCCTGGTAGTCTTATCTGTAAGTAATCCTGCCACGTCAATTCGTCTTCTCATCTCCCTGGCAGTACCTTCACCGCCGTCGAAGACTCTGACTCCTGGGCCTAAGACCTGGCTTATCTTATCCTTAACAAAAGGATAATGGGTACAGCCTAATACGACTGCATCGATTACCCCTCCTCTGTATGGAGCTAGTAGCTCTTCTAAGAAATTGCTCACCTCAGAAGTATCGTACTTTCCTTCTTCAACATATTCCATAAGACCTGGGCAAGGCAAGCCATAAATTGTGGCCTTATCTTCGTATTTGGCAAGAAGGTTCTTGAACTTCTCTTCCTTAATTGTCATAGGAGTCGCAAGCACAAGAACCCTTGGATCTCTCTTATATAGGGATGCAGGCTTAAGAGCCGGCTCAATTCCTACGAGAGGAAGCTCAGGATACATCTCTCTAAGGACTCTAACCGCTGCTGATGTAGCCGAATTACAGGCAATCACACAGCCCTTAATTGGTATCTCAAGGAATCTCTTGACCTGTGCAATTGTCAACTCACGAACAACCTCTGTTGGTTTCGTTCCATAGGGCGCATTCTTAGAGTCTCCATAATAGATAAAATCCTCATTAGGCATTATCTTAACGCACTCTCTAAGTACACTAATCCCGCCAACTCCCGAATCGAATACTCCTATGGGTTGGCGCCTTAACTCCACTCCCTCATTATCTATTCTATTTTGTTTTTGAATCTTGTAATTAGTATTACCCATATCTTTCCTTTTTTATACTAGCGCAAGGAATTGTTATAAAATATCCGCTAAACGATTTCCTTTATGAGTGTGCGGATATTTTATAGCAATTCCCCTCTATTATACTACAAAAAAGCAAGACCATAAGGTCTTGCTTTTAAATACTATACAAGTTCAAGAACTACTTCTAAAGCACCATCACCCTTACGTTGGCCAATTTTGATAATTCTTGTATATCCGCCTTTACGATCAACATACTTAGGAGCGATGTCGTCGAATAACTTGTTAGGCATATCTACTTTCTTCATCTTCTTGTTGCTATCCTCTTCCTGTACAGGATAGAGAACCTTAAGCATCTGTCTACGTGCATGTAGTCTTGAAGGCTGGTCCTTCTTGATAGTCTTCTCAACAGTATCATATACTGTTACTTTCTTACCATCAACAACTTCCTTAACTCTTCTGCCTGTCTTATCCTTACGAGCAACCTTTGCTTGAACAGTTACTTCGTCAAAGTTATCCTTTTCCTTAACAGCAAGAGCGATAAGTCCTTCTGCAATCTTAGCAACTTCCTTAGCCTTAGCTTCTGTAGTAACAATCTTACCATGATGTAGTAGCTGTGTTACCTGTCCACGAAGTAAAGCCTTTCTCTGTGATGATGTTCTACTTAGTTTTCTGTACTTTGCCATTGTTTTTCCTCCTTATTGTGGCATTACAATTAGATGCGTCATGCGTCTTACTCTCCTTGCAATATGATTCCTACAATTGTGGCTTAGAATGCTACGCCTGTGGTCTTATTAGCATTCCATCATTATTATGCATTAACTTCTTACAAGGTCGCTCGCCCATTATTCGTTCGTACTTCGTACGAAGGGGCTCGCGGTGCAGTCATTTCTTCGAAATAACTGCATTAGTCATTCTCTCTTGCGAGTGAAACTCCTAATTCACGAAGCTTGTCTACGATCTCATCGAGAGATTTTCTTCCAAGGTTTCTAACCTTAGATAATTCTGAATATGTCTTATTAGTAAGCTCTGCAACAGTATTAATGTTAGCTCTCTTAAGACAATTGTATGAACGAACAGTAAGCTCTAAATCGTCAATGCTCTTATCACTTGCAACAGGTGATGGAGCATCTTCCTGAACATTCATAACCTCTGCATTAGCAGCAACTTCAGATATATCAATGAATAAGTTCAAGTGCTCAGACATAACCTTAGCAGCTAGACTTATTGCATCCTCTGGAGACATTGTTCCATTAGTATATACTTCTATTGTTAGCTTATCGAAATCAGTAACATTTCCTACACGAGTATTCTCAACCTTGATATTAACTCTCTCGATTGGTGTATAGATAGAATCAACAGCAATTACTCCAAGTGGAGTATCCTCTGATTTATTCTTCTCAGCAGACACGTAACCTCTTCCCTTAGTAACTGTAAGCTCCATATAGAACTTAGCACCAGGTCCGCAGTTAGCTATTACAAGATCAGGATTGATTACTTCAATATCATTACCGAATTCAATGTCAGAAGCCTTAACTACGCCTTCACCCTGAAAGTCAACGTAAGCTGTCTTAGGCTCATCGTTATCACTATCATCGCGAAGCTCAAGATTCTTAACATTCATTACTATCTCAGTAACGTCTTCCTTAACACCTTCAATTGTGCTTAATTCATGAAGTACACCATCAATCTTAATCTGGCTTACTGCTGTACCAGGAAGTGTTGAAAGCATAATCCTTCTAAGAGAATTACCAAGTGTAGTTCCATAACCTCTCTCGAGTGGTTCTACTACGAACTTTCCATACTTCTTATCTTCTGAAATCTCTGCAATTTCAATGTTAGGTTTGTTAAAATTAAACATTTAAAATCCTCCATTTCACCGAATTATATTCAACTACAGGCCTCAGTATTATTTAGAATATAACTCGACGATAAGCATCTCATCTACTGGAACGTCAATCTGATCTCTTGTAGGCATCTCCTTAACAGTTCCCTGTAAGTTATCGATATCTACATCAAGCCAATCTGGAACGATTCTTCCACCAGTAACTTCTGTAATCTCCTTAAATCTCTGGAGTGACTTGCTCTTCTCGCGAACTTCAATTACATCTCCAGCCTTAACGAGATATGAAGGAATGTTAACAGGCTTACCATTTACCAAGAACATCTTGTGTCCAACAACCTGTCTAGCCTCTCTACGAGTTCTAGCAAATCCCATACGGAATACTACACTGTCAAGACGAGACTCAAGTAGAATCATAAGATTCTCACCAGTCATACCCTTCTTCTTATCAGCCTTCTTATAATAATTTCTGAAAGGCTTCTCCATTACGCCATAGATGAATTTAGCTTTCTGCTTTTCTCTTAATTGAAGACCATATTCAGACTTTTTACGTCCTGATCTGTTTGATTTTCTTCTTGATTTCTTATCATATCCAAGATATGCTGGCTCTAAATCTAAAGACCTGCATCTCTTAAGGATAGGTGTCTTATTAACTGCCATATTAGATAATCCCTCCTAATTAAACTCTTCTACGCTTTGGTGGACGACATCCGTTATGAGGAACAGGTGTAACGTCAGTAATTGAAGTAACATCAATACCACATGCATTAAGTGCACGAATTGCTGCTTCTCTTCCTGAACCAGGTCCCTTTACGAATACGTCTACTGTCTTTAATCCATGAATGAGCGCTGCGTTAGCTGCTGTCTCAGCCGCCATCTGTGCAGCATATGGAGTAGATTTCTTTGAACCTCTAAATCCTAGACCACCGGCACTTGCCCATGATAAAGCATTACCCTCTGCATCTGTAAGTGTAACAATTGTATTATTAAAAGATGCCTGGATATGTGCCTGTCCGCGTTCAACGTTTTTCTTTACACGCTTTTTTGTTGATTTCTTTGCAACTTTAGCCATATCTAAACTAACCTACTTTCTTATTAAATTCCATTCCGGGTTTACCGAAACTCCTACTTCTTCTTACCAGCAACAGTTCTCTTAGGACCTTTACGTGTTCTTGCATTAGTCTTAGTCTTCTGTCCACGTACAGGAAGTCCCTTTCTATGACGGATACCACGATAGCATCCAATCTCCTGAAGTCTCTTGATGTTAAGAGCGATTTCTCTTCTGAGATCACCTTCTACAGTCATTGTCTCATCAACAACACCGCTGATTCTCTTAACTTCGTCATCTGTCAAATCTTTTACACGCGTATTAGGGTCAACCTTAGCAGCTTCAAGAATCTTGTTAGAGCTAACTCTACCGATTCCATAGATGTAAGTTAAGCCTATCTCTATACGCTTTTCTCTTGGTAAATCTACACCTGCAATACGAGCCATGTGTGTTTACACCTCCATTTTCTTCTACTTTAACTACACTACCATTTTCTTCCTAGATCAATTGGAAGAAGTCTTGCGACCTTACAAGACTAACCGTCCCGGTATGAAGACGATCCCGCCGAATATATTATGAAATGCAATTAGCAACGAAAGTCACTTATTGCAGTTGCCGCGCATAAATATACAGCATGAGTTTAATAACTAGCCTTGTCTTTGTTTGTGTTTAGGGTTTTCGCAGATAATCATTACTCTACCCTTTCTCTTGATAACCTTGCACTTTTCGCACATAGGCTTCACTGATGATCTTACCTTCATGGGGTTTCCTCCCTTCTCATCATACTACTTTGTTTCCACAAACTTGCTATAAATGGGCGCACTTTTGCCCATAGACGCATTTAATAGTATAACAAAAAGCCCTTGACTAAGTCAAGGGCTTTTTTAACATTTTTAATCCATATTGTAAAACGTAATTACTTATCTCTCCAGATAATCCTTCCTTTAGATAAATCATAAGGACTCATCTCGATAGTAACCTTGTCTCCTGGAAGAATTCTAATATAGTTCATACGAAGCTTGCCGCTAATGTGCGCAAGAATCTGATGTCCATTCTCTAATTCAACCTGAAACATAGCGTTAGGTAATTTTTCTAGAACTTTTCCTTCGACTTCAATTACGTCTGCTTTTGACATTTTAATCTCCTTTTTGACTAATGTGTACTACTTCTTAGAATTAATGTAATCATCGTAGCATTCAACAATCTTAGAAACCTTACTATCTACAAGCTCATCTAGAGAATTTATTTCTTCAGTTAAGGCCCTAACCTCTCCTGGCAAATGTTTAATTATCTGGACGTGCTTTTTATTCTTTTTCTTGGGTGAATCCATGGTCTTCGTACTACCATTTACCAGGAAAAAGAAATCACTCTCTTCCTTGAATATAACGTAGATATGGTTCTTGTCATGTCCTGCTAATGATTTTCCAAGATAAATATTCATCTTAACCTAGAATCTTAACAATCTCAGCGAACACATCCTCCATAGGCTGAGTTCCATCAACTGACTTAAGGATTCCTGCCTTCTTATAATAATCAATTAACGGTTGTGTCTGTTCATGATATACATCAAGTCTCTTCTGAACTGTCTCTGGCTTATCATCATCTCTTAGAACTAATTCGCTTCCACATGCATCGCAGATTCCTTCCTTCTTAGGTGGAATACTTACGACATGATATGTGGCACCGCACTCAAGACAAGCACGACGGCCAGACATACGCTTAACAATATTCTCATCAGGAACATCTACATCAATAGCGTAGTCCATCTTCTGTCCAAGCTCGTTTAGAGCATTAGTTAATGCCTCAGCTTGTGGAATAGTTCTTGGGAATCCGTCGAGAACAAATCCGTTCTTACAATCATCCTGACCAATTCTATCTACAACAAGGTCACATGTTAATTCATCAGGAACTAATAATCCCTGGTCCATATATTCCTTGGCTTTCTTACCCAGTTCTGTACCATTCTTAATATTTGCACGGAAGATATCTCCTGTGGAAATGTGTGGAATAGAGTACTTTCCTGCGATTTGCTTAGCCTGTGTTCCTTTACCAGCACCAGGTGCTCCTAACATAATTATCTTCATATAAAAACCCTCCTAGTCTTCTAGTCTAAGAATCCCTTGTAGTTACGAACCATCATCTGAGATTCAACCTGCTTCAATGTCTCGATTACAACACCAACTACGATGATAATTGATGTTCCACCAAATGAAACATTTGCGCCAAATAAGCCATTAAATACAATAGGAATAATTGCAACAATTGATAAACCAACTGCTCCTATAAAAATTATATGCTTAAGAACTTCCTGCAGGTAATTACTTGTTGGCTCACCTGGTCTGATACCAGGAATTGAACCACCCTGCTTCTTCATATTATTAGCAATTTCTAATGGGTTGAATGTAATTGTTGTGTAGAAATATGCAAATGCTATGATAAGCAAAATATAAACTACAGCACCAATTGTATACACAAACTGATCTGGCTTGAACCAGTTAGATTGTGATAATCCCTTTAGAATATGTCCCCAGAAGCCTTCTACATTCTGTTTTCCAAGCAGACTCGCAATAATTACTGGTGTCTGCATTAATGATTGCGCGAAGATTACAGGGATAACTCCAGCTGTATTAACCTTAAGTGGGATAAATGTTGAATTACCACCAACTGTTCTTCTACCTTGCATCTTCTTAGAATACTGAACAGGAATCTTTCTCTCTGCATTTTGTAGATATACTACAAGTACAACAGTACCAATAATAACTGCAGCGATAATTAATCCACTAAGTATTCCCTTAGCAACAATCTTACCCTGGATAAACTGCTCATATAGAGAAGTTAAATCACTAGGAATACGAGAGATAATATTGATAATAAGTACGATTGAGATACCATTTCCAATACCATGCTCTGTAATCTGCTCACCAATCCACATAAGAACTGTTGAACCACCTGTAAGTACAGCAATTACAAGAATTACATATAATGCGTTGAACTCTGTAAGATAACCGTTCTGACCGAAACCAATTGCCATAGCTGTTGACTCAAGTACTGCAAGAGCAACAGTTACAATTCTAGTAATCTGAGTCATCTTCTTACGACCTTGCTCACCATCACGTTGCATCTCTTCTAACTTAGGAATTGCAATTGTTAGAAGCTGCATAATAATTGATGATGTAATATAAGGTGTAATACTTAGAGCAAATATTGACATTTTCTCAAAAGAACCACCAGTGATAGCATCGAAGAAGCTCATTGAGTCTCCAGCTGCACTAAACAGATTCTTGAAAACGTCAGGGTCAACACCTGCAACAGGTATTCCAGAACCTAGTCTTACTACGATAAGCATTAGGAATACGAATAAAATACGTCTTCTAAGGTCTTTTATCTTAAATACGTTTATAAATGATTGAAACATTACATCACCTCTGCTTTACCACCTAAAGCTTCAATTTTCTCTTTTGCGCTTGCGCTATAAGCATTTACAGTAACATTTAACTTCTTAGTAAGCTCACCGCCTCCAAGAATCTTAACACCATCGCGAGGATTCTTAACGATTCCCTTCTCAATCAATGTATCAACTGTTACATCTGCACCGTTATCAAACACTTCAAGTGCTGACATGTTGATACCTACGATATCCTTAGAGTTTCTGCACTTGAAACCTCTCTTAGGAATACGTCTATATAAAGGCATCTGACCACCTTCGAAACCTGGTCTTGGAGCTCCTGAACGAGCCTTCTGACCTTTGTGTCCCTTACCAGCAGTCTTACCGTTTCCAGAACCGTGTCCACGACCGCGTCTGAAATTATCACTATGCTTTGAGCCCTCTGCAGGCTGTAAGTTAGATAAATCCATTATGACACCTCCTTAAATTCTATTCTTCTACTTTAACTAAGTGATTTACGTGTCTGATCATACCTCTTACAGCATCATTATCAGGCAACTCTACAGTCTGATGAAGCTTTCTTAAACCCATAGCCTCAACAGTCTTCTTATTCTTAGGTACTGCTCCAATTGGAGACTTTACAAGTGTTACTTTTAAAGTTTTATTCTTAGCCATCTTATTCTACCTCCTTAACCGAGAATCTCTTCTACAGTCTTACCACGAAGTCTTGCAACTTCTTCCGGAGATTTTAACTGACTTAGAGCATCAATTGTAGCAAGTACTACATTCTGCTTATTAGATGAACCTAAAGACTTTGTACGGATATTCTGAATTCCTGCAAGCTCACAAACTGAACGAGCTGGACCTCCGGCGATAATACCTGTACCTTCAGGAGCTCTCTTAAGTAAAACTGACGCACCAGTATGCTTACCAGTGATATCATGTGTAATACTGTGATTCTGATCTAATTTAACATTTATTAGCTTCTTAATTGCATCCTCTTTACCCTTACGGATAGCTTCTGGAATTTCTGTCGCTTTACCAAGACCAGCACCAACATGACCATTGCCATCACCGACAACAACCAAAGCTGTAAAACGCATGTTACGTCCGCCCTTAACAACCTTTGTTACACGCTTGATTGATACCACGTTCTCGTTTAATTCTAATTGACTAGCATCAATAATTTCACGTTTCATGAATCGTTTCCTCCTTAAAATTCTAACCCAGCTTCTCTTGCTGCGTCGGCTAATGCCTTGATCTTACCTGCATATATAAAGCCACCTCTATCAAAGACAACAGTCTTAATACCTTGATCTAGAGCCTTCTTAGCAACTACTTCACCAAGCTTAGTAGCAGCTTCAACATTGTTAGTCTTCTCTAAACCTTTACTTACTTCCTTATCAAGTGTTGACGCAGAAGTTAGTGTATTTCCAACTGTATCATCAATAATTTGAGCATACATATGATTATTGCTTCTAAATACAGCTAATCTTGGCTTTGCAGCTGTACCAGAAATGTTATTACGGATTCTTCTATGTTTATCTTTACGAACTACCGCTCTTGATTTCTTATTAACCATTTCTATATCACTCCTTTAATTATTACTTACCAGTCTTACCAACTTTACGTCTGATAACTTCATCAATATACTTGATTCCCTTGCCCTTATATGGCTCAGGTCTTCTCTTATCTCTGATCTCAGCAGCGTATTGGCCAACTTTCTCTTTATCAATTCCCTTGATGATAATCTTGTTACCATCAACGCTTGATTCGATCCCTTCAGGATCCTGCATCTCTACTGGATGTGAGAAGCCTAAATTAAGTGTTAACTTCTTGCCAGACTTCTGTGCTCTGTATCCTACACCGTTTACTTCAAGAACCTTCTCATAACCTTCTGTAACACCAATAACCATGTTGTTAATGAGAGTTCTTGTTAAACCATGAAGAGACTTCATCTTCTTAAGGTCGTTAGGTCTTGTTACAGTAACTTCTTCGCCTTCAACCTTAATCTCCATCTCCTCAGGAAGTGTTCTCTCGAGGGTTCCCTTAGGACCTTTTACAGTCACACGATTATTTTCTGCTAGACTTACAGTTACTCCTGCAGGAATAGCGATTGGCATTCTTCCTATACGTGACATGCCCGTACCTCCTTATTTTCTTACCATACAAATGCTAGGACCTCACCACCAACGGCAAGCTTCTTAGCTTCTTTATCTGTTACAATTCCTTTGTTTGTTGAAAGAATAGCAATTCCAAGTCCACCTAGAACTGAAGGAATCTCATCCTTACCAGCATATACTCTAAGACCTGGCTTAGAGATTCTCTTAATACCAGTAATAATCTTCTCATTCTTGTCGCTACCGTATTTCATAGTAACACGAATTGTCTTAAATGCGCCATCTTCAACAATATCATATTTCTCGATATAACCTTCATCAACTAAGATTCCTGCAATAGCAACCTTCATCTTAGATGCTGGAATATCTACTGTATCATGTTTTGCAGTATTTGCATTACGAATTCTTGTAAGCATATCTGCAATTGGATCACTCATTGTCATGACTTTATTCCTCCTTGTATACTTACCATGAAGCCTTCTTTACACCAGGGATCTGTCCCTTATAAGCAAGCTCTCTAAAACATACTCTGCAAATACCATATTTTCTCAAATATGCATGTGGACGACCACATATTCTACAACGGCTGTATTCTCTAGTAGAGAATTTTTGCTTACGTTGTTGCTTAACCTTCATTGATTTCTTAGCCATACTATAAATTCCCTCCTAAATTAATCAGCGAATGGCATATTGAATTGACGTAACAACTCTCTTGCCTCTTCATCAGTTCTTGCTGTAGTAACAAAAATGATGTCCATTCCTCTTACCTTGTCAACCTTATCGTACTCGATCTCTGGGAAAATGATTTGCTCCTTGATACCAAGTGCATAATTACCTCTTCCGTCGAATGAATTAGGGTTAACTCCTCTAAAGTCACGTACACGTGGAAGTGCAAGATTGATAAGACGATCAGCGAACTCATACATCTTCTCGCCGCGAAGTGTTGTCTTACATCCAATTGGCATTCCCTCACGTAACTTAAAGTTAGCAATTGAGTTCTTAGCCTTAGTTACAACTGCCTTCTGACCTGTAATAGCTTCCATGTCCTTTACAGCAGCATCAAGAACCTTGGCATTCTCCTTTGCTTCACCAACGCCCATATTAACAACGATTTTCTCGAGCTTTGGCACTTCTAATTTATTCTTATAGCCAAACTTTTTAGTCATAGCTTCAACTATTTCGTTTTGGTATGTATCTTTTAATCTACTCACCACTAAGCCTCCTTCCTAAATTAGTCTATTATATCGCCAGTCTTCTTGGCGAAACGGACCTTCTTATCTCCGTCCATCTTGAATCCAACTCTTGTTGGCTCACCCTTATGAAGGAGCATAACATTGGAAATGTTAATTGGACCTTCAGACTCAATTCTACCGCCTGCCTGATTAGCCATGCTAGGCTTCTGGTGCTTTGTAATGATATTGACACCCTCAACAGTAACAGTATTATTCTTAGGATTTACAGCAATTACTTTGCCTTCCTTATGAATATCCTTACCAGCGATTACTCTTACTTCATCGCCCTTCTTTATCTTCATTGTTGCCATCGGTCGACCTCCTATAATACTTCTGGAGCAAGGGATACAATCTTCATAAATGATTTATCACGAAGCTCTCTAGCTACAGGTCCGAAGATACGTGTTCCTCTCGGAGTGTTATCTTCCTTAATGATTACTGCAGCATTCTCATCAAACTTAATATAAGAACCATCTTTACGACGGGCACCCTTCTTGGTACGTACAACTACTGCCTTTACTACGTCACCCTTCTTAACTGTTCCACCTGGGATGGCTTCCTTGACAGTTGCAGTTACTACATCACCAATATTGGCATATCTTCTTGTAGAACCGCCCATAACACGAATTACTAAGATTTCCTTAGCGCCTGTATTATCGGCTACTTTTAATCTACTTTCTTGTTGAACCATGGTTGTAGCCTCCTTTAATTACTTTGCACGCTCAACGACTTCTGTAAGTCTCCATCTCTTATCCTTAGATAGAGGTCTTGTTTCCATTACTCTTACAGTATCACCTTTGTGAGCATTATTCTCTTCGTCATGAGCTTTTAATTTATATGTTCTTTTAACAATTTTGTTGTAAAGTGGATGCTTTACGTTGTCCTTAACAGCAACAACGATTGTCTTGTCCATCTTATCACTTACAACAACACCTTGACGTGTTTTTCTAAGATTTCTTTCTTCCACGAGTGTTCTCCTTTCTTACTACTTGCCTGCAGTCTCTGACATTACAGTCTGAATTCTGGCAATATCTCTTCTTACTTCCTTAATTCTTCCTGTATTATCTAACTGATTAGTAGCATTCTGGAATCTCAAATTAAAAAGTTCCTTCTTAGCTTCTACTAACTTCGCATTTAGCTCTTCAGGAGCTAATGTGCGTAAATCTTTTAAATAATCTTTAGTTTTCATTTGCTCCTCCTTCTAAATCTTCGCGAGAAACTATCTTACATTTACAAGGGAGCTTGTGTGTTGCAAGACGAAGAGCTTCTCTAGCTACTTCTTCCTCTACTCCGGAGATTTCAAATAATACTCTTCCTGGCTTAACAACTGCAACCCAGTACTCTAAAGCACCTTTACCTTTACCCATTCGAGTCTCGGCAGGAGTCTTAGTTACAGGCTTGTCAGGAAAGATCTTAATCCAAACCTTACCACCACGCTTTACGTAACGAGTCATAGCTACACGGGCAGCCTCTATTTGATTAGACTTAATCCAGCATGGTTCTGAAGCAACGATACCGTACTCACCGTAAGTAATCTTGTTACCTCTTGTAGCTTTACCAGCCATAGAACCTCTGAATTGCTTTCTGTGTTTTACTCTCTTAGGCATTAACATTACTGGTTTCCTCCTTCCTTATTTCCCTTAGTAGGAAGTACCTCACCTTTGTAAATCCATACCTTAACACCAACTTTACCATAAGTTGTGTCGGCCTCTGCGAATCCATAATCAATGTCAGCACGAAGTGTCTGAAGAGGAATAGTTCCTTCATTGTAGAATTCTGTACGTGCCATATCAGCACCACCAAGTCTACCAGATACTGATGTCTTAATACCTTCAACACCAGCCTTCATAGCTCTTGACATGCATGACTTCATTGCACGACGGAAAGATACACGGTTCTCTAATTGTGCTGCAATGTTCTCTGCAACAAGCTGTGCATCTTTGTCAGGTCTCTTTACTTCTTTGATGTCAACAACTAATTTCTTATCTGTTAACTTCTGAAGATCAGACTTAACCTTCTCGATTTCAGCTCCGCCCTTACCGATTACGATACCAGGCTTAGCTGTATAAACAATAACTTTAACCCTGTCAGAGTATCTCTCGATATTAATCTTAGATACACCTGCGATATATAATTTCTTCTTAAGAAATGTTCTGATGTTATAATCTTCAACTAAGTTGTCTGCGAACTCACCTTCCTGTGCATACCACGTAGAATCCCAGTCTTTGATAACACCGACTCTTAAGCCATGAGGATTAACCTTTTGTCCCATGAACGTGTCCCTCCTTCTTACTTCTCATCGAGCACGATTGTAATGTGGCTCATTCTCTTCTCGATTCTATAAGCTCTACCCTGTGCTCTTGGTCTGATTCTCTTCATTGTAGGTCCTTTGTTAGCGTAACACTCTGCTATATAAAGGTTCTCTACACTATAATTCTTATCTGGATAGTTATTCTCTGCATTTGCGATAGCAGACTTTAATAACTTCTCTATTACGCTTGATGCATATCTTGGATTGTACGCTACAATTGCAAGTGCAGTTTGTACATCTTTACCACGAATGGCATCTAATACGAAACAAGCTTTTTGAACTGACATTCTAGCATATGATAACTTAGCAGAAGGTCTATTATCCTTATTTGCGTTTCTCTCTTGCTTTATCTGACTTCTATGTCCCTTTGCCATGAGAAACCCTCCTTTCAATTTCTAATATTATCTTACTTTAGATTTCTTCTCATCTTTTCCATGACCTCTGTAAGTTCTTGTTGCTACGAACTCACCAAGCTTATGTCCTACCATATCTTCTGTGATATATACAGGTACATGCTTTCTTCCGTCATGAACTGCAATTGTATGTCCAACCATTTGTGGGAAGATTGTAGAACGGCGAGACCAAGTCTGGATTACACTCTTGTCTCCTGAAGCGTTCATAGCGTCAACCTTCTTTAATAAGCTTTTATCAGCAAATGGTCCTTTCTTTAACGAACGTGCCATAATAACCTCCTTACTTAATTGCTCTACCGTCGCGTCTACGAACGATAAGCTTGTTAGATTGCTTGTTCTTCTTACGTGTCTTAAGACCTAATGCAGGTTTACCCCAAGGAGTACATGGACCTGGACGTCCGATTGGAGCCTTACCTTCACCACCACCGTGTGGATGGTCATTAGGGTTCATAACAGAACCACGAACTGTAGGACGAATACCCATATGACGTTTACGTCCTGCTTTACCAATCTTAATTAGGTTATGATCAGCATTTCCAATTGATCCGATTGTAGCTCTACAATTAAGTGGAACCATTCTCATCTCACCTGAAGGAAGACGAAGTGTTGCATACTTACCTTCCTTAGCCATAAGCTGTGCTGAGTTACCTGCTGAACGAACGAGTTGTCCGCCCTTACCAGGATATAACTCAATGTTATGAATTAATGTACCTACTGGAATGTTAGCAAGTGGAAGGCAGTTACCTACACTTACTTCAGCCTCAGCACCGTTCATAACTGTTGCTCCAACCTTAAGTCCTTCTGGAGCAATGATGTATGACTTCTCACCATCTGCATAGCAGATAAGTGCGATGTTAGCTGTTCTGTTAGGATCGTACTCGATACCAACAACTGTAGCTGGAATGTTGTCTTTCTTTCTCTTGAAATCAACAAGTCTGTATTTTTGTCTGTTGCCACCACCTTGGTGTCTAACTGTTATTCTACCTTGATTATTACGACCTGCGTTCTTCTTCTTAGAAGCTACAAGTGACTTCTCAGGAGTCTTCTTAGTTACTTCAGAAAAATCAGAACCTGTCATATTTCTTCTTGAAGGTGTATATGGGTTATATGTCTTAATTCCCATTATGATTCTCCTTTCTTATTCGATTTATTATCGTACTTTACTGTACCTAGTGTTGTTACATTTTATAGACCAGAGAAGATCTCGATTTCCTTGCTATCCTCTGTTAATGTAACGATTGCTTTCTTCTGCTTAGCAGTCTTACCGTAAGTCATTCCACGTCTCTTAGTCTTACCAGACTGATTCATTGTGTTAACAGACTTAACCTTAGTTCCTTCGAACATTTTCTCAACTGCTTCCTTAATCATTGTCTTGTTAGCCTCAGGGTGTACAAGAAATGTGTACTTCTTATCGGCCATGCCATTCATACTCTTCTCAGTTACAAGTGGCTTTAGGATTACATCATAATATTGTACATTTGCCATTATGCATACACCTCCTGAATATTCTTCACAGCGTCCTTAGTAAGAACGAGTGTATTATACTTTAAGATGTCATATACATTGATTGTATCTGTTGAAGCAGTCTTAACTGAAGGAATGTTCTTTGCTGATGCAACAACATTCTTGTCATTGTCTGCTAATACAACTAATGCCTTGTCAACCTTAAGATTGCTCATTACCTTAGCAAACTTCTTAGTCTTAATCTCATCCATCTTAAGCTCGTCAACTACTACTATCTTATTCTCCTGAACTCTTGAAGTAAGAGCGCTCTTAAGTGCTGCTCTCTTCTCCTTCTTGTTCATCTTCATTGAATAATCTCTTGGTACTGGAGCAAATACAACTCCACCACCTGTCCATTGTGGAGCTCTGATAGAACCTTGTCTTGCATGACCTGTTCCCTTCTGTCTCCATGGTTTTCTACCACCGCCGCGAACTTCAGAACGTGTCTTAGCCTTCTGTGTTCCCTGGCGATTATTAGCAAGTTGATTAAGAACTGCCATATGTACTAAATGTTCATTGACTTCTACATTGAATATAGCATCATCTAATTCGATTGAATCAACTTCTTTGCCTTCCATATTATATACGGATACTTTAGCCATCGTAAAGTTCCTCCTTTCGTATTATCATCTTATTCTAAATTACTTAGCTGCTTTTACTGCCTCTTTGATTGTTACTAGAGACTTCTTAGGTCCTGGAACAGCACCCTTGATTAAAAGCAAGTTGTTCTCTGCGTCAACACGTACAACTTCAAGATTCTGAATTGTTACCTTAACGCTACCCATGTGACCAGGCATTCCCTTACCCTTGAATACCTTACTAGGTGAAGAACAAGCTCCGTTAGAACCTTGATGACGGTGGAACTTAGAACCATGAGCCATAGGTCCTCTATGTTGGCCAAGTCTCTTAATTGCGCCCTGGAATCCTTTACCCTTAGAGATTGCTGTTGCATCAATCTTGTCGCCTTCTTCGAAGATGTCTGCCTTAATCTCATCAGCAAGATTGTAATCAGCACAATTGTCGAACTTGAATTCTCTTACATATCTCTTAGCTGCTACGCCAGCCTTCTCGAAATGACCCATCTGTGGCTTATTTACGCCGTGTCTACGCCATACCTTCTTGTTGCCAGCTGCATCTACATTCTTATTCTTCTCTTTCTTGTCTACAAAACCTACCTGAACAGCTTCATATCCATCGTTCTCTACTGTCTTAATCTGTGTTACTACACAAGGACCAGCCTGAAGAACTGTTACAGGAATTAATGAGCCTTCTGAATCAAATACTTGAGTCATACCAAGCTTTGTAGCTAAAATCGCTTTCTTCATTATTATTTCCTCCTAATTAATCTACAGCGGAACATACATTATAATATGTTCATACTAGTTACAAGGTGTTTTATTTTTCCTTCATCTTAATATTGATGTCAACACCTGCAGGCATTTCTAATGTTGATAGAGCATCAACCGTCTTCTGTGTTGGTGTGATGATATCAATCAGCCTCTTATGAGTTCTCTGCTCGAACTGCTCTCTTGAATCCTTATACTTATGAGTAGCTCTAAGAATTGTAACAACTTCCTTTTTAGTAGGAAGAGGTACTGGTCCACTCACCTGTGATCCGTTCTTCTTTACAGTTTCGATGATTTTCTTAGCAGATGAATCAACTAATTCGTGATCATATGCCTTAAGTGTAATTCTCATAAATTGAGTTGCCATAAAAAAAGTCGCCTCCTTTTCGCACTTTAATAGTGAGACAAGCGGTGACTGTACACTTTACCGTGTGTGTCCTATAATAATTATTAAAAGACACTTGGGACAGTATCTCCCTTTATCGGAAGACTTATCTATTGTACAGTGACTTGCCGTCAGTTTTAGTAACTTGACATTCGCTCCACGGAAAACCTACCGTTTAAACCGGTAGCAACCTCACGCTTCATAGCTATCGATGTCACAGCACGTAATAATATACAACAGTTTCACGGGCTTTGCAAGGAGTTTTTAAGAAAGATTGTATTTTTTTAAGAACATTTTGAAGAATTGTGGTATGTAGCGGAATATGGCGCAATATGTAGGGGGTTGCCAGGAAAGCAATTGTATACAATTAACTTCTATTCACTATAAAAAAGAGTGTGGCACTTGCCACACTCTACTAATAATTAAATCATTCTAATATAAGTATTATTGAGCAGCCTGCATACTGTCAACAATCTTGCCTAATGACTCAATCATTGTTACCATAGAATCATTCATCTTCTGGTAATCTTCCTGTGACTTGAAGTCACTCTCCTGAAGCTGACCCATCTCATCGATTACCTTCTTAGACTCTGCAAGAAGATTCTCAACCTGGTCATCCTGCTTAATCTTATCATTCATGTAAAGTTCTTCAACTGCATTATAACATCCAACTAAAATTCCATAGTTTGTCTGTAAATCAGAAAATGTTAAGTCGCCCTCAGGCTTTACAGGTGTTGTAGTAGTAGTTGTTGTTGTTGTAGTTGTTGTTGTGCCATTAGAATCTGTCTTCTGTGTAGTAGTTGTTGTTCCATTCTCATTTGAAGTTGTAGAAGAAGAACATGAACAACCTGCAAGAAGTGATGTAGCCATAACTCCTGCTGCGAATAATACTAATAATTTCTTTCTCATTGTTTCTCCCCTTTCGTCTGAGTAAAAATTATAAGTTCTATTATGTGACGAAACGTCACCTTGTTACACACATGAGTATAGCAAAAACTATCTCTCGTGTAAACAGTTTCCAAAATTGTTTTTATTCCTATACATTCTACTACTCATTTGATAAAACAAGGTTGTCAAGGTTGTAGCGTGAAGTTCATCTTAACAGGATTGTGGTCTGTGTAAGCGAACTTCTCATCAAGGTTCTTAACCTCATTGACTGTTACATTATTAGATACGATAAATCCGTCAATAATGTATAGCTGGGTGTCAGGTCTTAGGGCTGTATCGTCAAGTCTGCAGGTTGCTACATTGTCTGCAACTGCAAATGAGAATCCCTCAGCAAGATCTGAATTATTAATTATACCTGGTGCCCATTTATTATTCTTCTTAGTATCGTCTGTTAATGGGTATGCATTAGCAACTGGCTCAAATGTCTGGTTGAAGTCACCACCTGCTATAACATAATTACCCTTCTTATACTCCTTAGAGAGTAGATCCATTAACTGCTTAGTCTGAGCAATCTTGCCTTCACCAGAATCATAAGCCTCTAAGTGTAGGTTAACAAGTACAAGTTCCTTGTCGCTTCCCTCAATTGGAATACGAGTCTCTAACAGACATCTCTTAAGGTTAACCATAGAGATTGGCCAGCTAAATGATATTGGAAGCTGATAACGTGTTGCTGATTCAACTCCATATCCTGTCATAGTAAGGATTCCAGCCTTAACCTTGCCCATTCCCTTGTTAAATGGTACATAGATTACATCAAAGTTAGTTGCGAACATCGTTGATTGTCCTGTTGCCTTCTGGAAGATAGGAAGCTCATCAATATAATAGCTTCTCTTAGCATCTCTATCTACTTCCTGTAAGAAGTTGATGTCAGCATTCTCTCTTGATATGATTGATGCCATTCCATCAAGGTTCTTCTTAACTAAGTCCTCGCTCTCAGGAATAACTGTCTGTCCGCCATCAAAGTAACAATCCTGATCAGAGGACAATGCTCCGTATCCCACATTAAATGTCAGAATTGATGCAGGCTGACCCGCGGAGATTTTGCCATTCTGTGGGTTCTCCACCGAAACCTTCATCTCGTCCTCTGGCTTGAATTCGTTAATGGCAAATACTGCCAAGAAGATTCCAACACCAAGAATCAGGACTCCGATAATACACGCCAATACAATTAGAAATTTCTTCATTAGGTTTCCCCCTTTCATGCTTCGAACCAGGATATCTAATCTATGCTACGGCGCTAAGAATGCGCCTTAAGCATAATTAGATATCCTCATTCACCTCATACTAGTTACTAACCTTCTGCCTACGTAAGTCTAACTCATCACATATTCTCTTATATTCATCTTCATCAAGCTTATAGAACTTGTGATAGATAAACCACGATACCAGCATAAATATACATGGGACGATTGTAAGACATATAAGCAGTCCCATATTCTGCGTATGACCAACGGATTGTATTACCTGGTCAATAAGCATTGCCTTCTCATCTGCTGTAATAAGACCTTCATTAGCCTTTTGCTCAAGCTCCTGAATCTCATTAGTATAATCTGTAACTCTACATATAATATATGTAACAGTTGTAATAACTACAACAAGTGATGTTGCAAGCTTGGTAAGGAATGGTCTCATTGATGTAATAATACCTTCATCACGAGTTCCAAATTGCAATTCATTATATTCAACTGTATTGATAATAGAAATCATCATTACAAGATATAGTCCATACTGACCAAGATTAGCAAGCATAAATCCTATGGTAAATACCCAGAACTTAACAGTATCTCCTGTAGGCATTACCATTCCACTTATGAACTGAATTGCATATCCAATCACTGCCAAAAATACCATTATCTTAAGAAGTGGCTTACGATTAATCTTCCTTGAAATCATAGGATAGAATAACATCATCAATCCTGTAACAGCCATTCCTATCGTGGTAAATGTGGAATATAATCCACCTTCATATCCGAACTCAAAATATATATAGTTAGCACCAACTCCACCTACTGCAATGTTGTTACCTATTTCCTGAATCAGGAAGCATACGCACATTATAAGAAGCTGCTTGTTGCCAATAATTGTCTGTCCAATCTTCTTAAAGCTTACCTTGGTGGCAGGCTTATTCATATCATCTCTATTCTCTTTAACACCGAAGATGGTGAACAAGCTAAGTGCCGGTGCAAGTATACAGATTATAAGTGCAATTCTTCCATAGGCTGTCTGCGCATTTCCTCCAAGGGCATAAGCACCTGTGGTAAATAAAGGAATTGCAACGGATGCAGCAACATTTCCGATACCAGCAAAAAGTGTAGCTCTCGATGTGAACTGATTCCTTGAATTGTTGTCCTTCGACAAAGCAGGTATCATGCCCCAGAATGCTATGTCGTTCATAGTATATGTTATTGAATATAGGAAATACACTATGCCGAAGACCCATATAAATGGCCAGCCCTGCAAGGTTGTGTTAAATGTAACATACACCACAATACACGTACTAATAAGTCCAATTACAAGCCACGGCTTGAACTTACCGAACTTGCTTCGGGTTCTCTCGATGATATTACCCATAAGCGGGTCATTGATTGCGTCGAAGACTCTTGCCGCAACCATAATACCGGTTATTGCCGCCAGTTGGGCGTTGGTCAAATCTCTCGTATACAGCGCATATAAATATACGAAATTCGTAAAGAGCACATATATCATGTCTCTTCCCACAGTACCTAACGGATAGAACCACAGGTTGCGCTTCTTGTACTTCTCCTCTACTGGCTGCTCCTTAGCAGACTGCGCCTCTTCTGACTGCGCCTCTACTGGCTGCGTCTCTTCTTTTCTCGTCTCTTCCATTGTCTCTCCCCCTTATCATCTCTGATAATAAATCTTACGGATTACATATCCCTAAGAGTCTCCTTCAACTCGATTACCTGGTCACGATAATCTGCCGCCAACTCGAAGTTAAGTTCTGCAGCCGCCTTGCCCATCTTCTCGTTAAGCTTCTTAATTAATGCCTCTAACTCTTCCTTATCCATGGCATCAACGGCGTCAAGCATCTCGTTATCTTCCTTGGCTATTTCCTTGTAAATGCTAATCTGATCCGCTACTGCTTTCTTAATAGTAGTCGGTGTGATATTATGCTCCTTATTATATTCCTCCTGAATCTCTCTACGTCTGTTGGTCTCATCAATGGCCGACTTCATGGAATCTGTAATAGTATCAGCATACATTATGACCCGACCTTCTGTATTACGAGCCGCTCTTCCTATGGTCTGAATAAGTGATGTCTCAGAACGAAGGAAGCCCTCCTTATCAGCATCAAGAATTGCTATTAATGCAACCTCAGGAATATCAAGTCCTTCACGAAGGAGGTTGATTCCCACAAGAACATCGAATACCCCCAGACGAAGATCCCTGATTATCTCTGTACGCTCTAATGTATCAATGTCTGAGTGAAGGTACTTAACCTTGATTCCAAGTTCCTGCATATATGTACTTAAATCCTCTGCCATTCTCTTGGTAAGAGTAGTTACAAGAGTCTTAAAACCAGCTTCAGTGGTCTTCCTAATCTCTCCTATCAAATCGTCGATCTGACCTTCTATTGGATGGATACTAACCTCAGGATCAAGTAGCCCAGTAGGTCGTATAATCTGCTCAGCACACAGAAGCTCATGTTCTCTCTCGTAGTCTCCTGGTGTGGCAGATACGAATAGCATCTGGTCGATTTTCTCTTCGAACTCTGTAAAGTTAAGTGGCCTGTTATCCTTAGCGGATGGAAGTCTGAATCCATAATCCACAAGGGATGTCTTCCTGGCCTGGTCTCCTGCATACATTCCCCTTACCTGTGGCAATGTGATGTGAGACTCATCCACAATAATTAGGAAGTCATCTCCAAAATAATCTATTAATGTCTGAGGCGGCTCTCCTGGCTTCTTATTAGTAAAATGTCTTGAGTAATTCTCAATCCCACTACAAAAGCCCGTTTCTCTTAACATTTCAATATCGTAATTAGTACGCTCACTAATTCGCTGAGCCTCTATTAGCTTGTCCTCTGACTTAAAATATTTTACACGCTCTGTAAGCTCTTCTTCAATAGTCTTGCAGGCTCTCTCTATCTTCTCCTTAGGCACAACATAATGAGATGCAGGGAATATTGCCACATGATTCATCTCCTTCTTAACTGCGTGAGTTATGGTATCAATCATGGTTATTCTGTCAATCTCATCACCGAAGAACTCCACTCTGTAAGCATACTCGGACACGTATGCCGGATATATCTCTAATACATCTCCACGAACCCTGAATGTTCCACGGGCAAAATCCATATCGTTACGAGCATACTGCATTAGAATTAATTCCTTAATTACCTGGTCTCTGTCCTTCTCATCTCCAGGCCTTAGGGACACCATAAGATTCTCATAATCCTCTGGGGAGCCTATTCCGTATATACAGGATACTGATGATACTATAACAACATCCTGCCTCTCAGACAAGGATGCTGTGGCTGAGAGCCTTAGCTTGTCAATCTCATCATTAACAGATGAGTCCTTGGCAATATATGTATCAGTGGATGCCACATAGGCCTCAGGCTGATAATAATCGTAATATGATACGAAATACTCCACAGCATTCTCCGGGAAGAACTCCTTCATCTCAGAATAAAGCTGTGCCGCCAAGGTCTTATTGTGGGATAAGACCAGTGTAGGCTTTCCAAGTGCTGCAATAACATTTGCCATGGTAAATGTCTTACCAGAACCAGTTACACCCAGAAGGGTCTGCATCTGATTGCCTTCCTCAAAGCCCTTTATTAACTTCTCTATAGCCTGGGGCTGGTCCCCTGTCGGCTCATATGGTGAATGTAATATGAATTCTGCTTTCTTACTTGTCAAACCCCTGCCCTCGTACCTACTAATTAAGTATGCTTTTAACATGTTAATAATTATATCATATTTTATTAATTATGATATAATATGTCAAAAGGAGGGACCTAATTATGAAGAAATCAATGAATAAGATAAAAGACATGATAAGCGACCCTAATATGCAACAGACATTAATCAAGGTGATGAATGCAAAATCCCCTGAGGAAATAATGTCAATTGCAAAAGAGGATAACATAGCTCTTACCATGGAGCAGGCTAAGACAATCTATGATGGAAAGCGAAGCCACAAAGAAATCGACGAAGAGGACCTTAATGCTATTAAGGGTATCTTATAAAAAACGGTGCGTAGCACAGGCCACGCACCGCATTAATTAAATGCTAAATAATTTATCACCAGTTTTAGGCACTGCAGGAACCTTTTTGGTTTCTGCATTTTCTGTATCTGCATTAGCTGTATCTGCGTTTTTCTCTGGTGTCATATCGAATAATCTGTTCATTCCGTTGATATGTCTATAATACGATACCAAAGCATAGTATGACTGATACGATGCCAAATCATTAACATCATAATTGTCAGTCCATCCAAAGCCACCGCCATCTACATAAAATGCGCATAAAGCATCTACTGCTGATACGCCATTCTTCACGAATCTGTCATCTGAATCTGCATTTATTCCAAGCTCAGATAATCCTAACACAACCATTGCAGTAGTGTTGGAATTCTCATTTAGTCCTGATGTAAATGTGCCATCGCTCATCTGAACATCTGACAGATAATCAAGGGCGTTATTAACAGCTGCTGTGACATCAGCTCTGTTATTATAGTATGGCGCAAGTGCTGCAAGAACCATTCCTGTTGTGTCAGTATCAGGGCTTGTATTATTCCAACCCCATGCACCGCTATCTAGCTGGGCGCTTAGCAAGTTGTTTAGACAAGATTCTCTTGCAGAAGACGAATAGTTCTTAGTATCAAGGGCAATTAATGCATAAGCATTAGCATATACTCCACTAACATCATTTACATCATCTAACTGCTTCGTAATATCAATTCCATCTATATTGGTTGGGTCATAGCCAATGGCATTAAGAGCAGCAACTACCTTGGCACATTCTGTTACGCTGTCGAACCTGCCATTATTATCTGCAAGATATTTCTTCACGCTGTCATAATATCCGCTGTACAAGCTGCTGTCTACAGGATAATTGGCTCTGCCAAGTCCAAGAAGATAACCTTCCTTATTATCACCATAGGAAATACTCTTATTATTGTCAGCTAGATATTTACCTGTAGCTTCATATATATCCTGCTTCTGTTGAAGGCTTAGAGGCTTTGTATCTACATTTGCCGCAGAATGAACACCGTTATACAACGTTCTAACAAGTGGTGTGGAATTAACATTTCCATCATATACAGTTAGCATATAACTATTAGATGAATTAGGGATCTCAATTGCAAAGCTTCCGTCGTCCTTTGTCTTAAGAGAAGACATACCGTATGGATTGGCATTCTGTAGATCCAAGGAATCAACATCAATCCATCCCATGTCAACGCCAGCAACAGGAGTCTCTACAGGTGTCCATGTCTCATCTAGCTCATATCTTACTAGCTTACCGCTTACGTAGCCTTCATCAGTAGATACATCCTTAAAGAAGGTATAGGAATCTGAGTATCCCGTCGTATCCTGATAATAGAATACGTCAACTGCATCACCATTTTGTACAGTATCTGACAGACCATAAGACATTGCACCGTTCTTGTAATATGAGCAGGCAGTACCGCCCTTGGCGAAGGCATTAGTAATTGTCACTCCATAGGAAGAATCAGCAATTGCAAAATAGCTATCCTTATTGGATGCATTGAACTCCGGATACATATCCTGATGAATCTTAACCCACACATCAAGGAAAGATACTCCGCTTTCTATTGCAACGCTATCTGCATATCCCATATTCTCTGCTGTGTCTGATGATACCTCAGTATTAATTCCAATCCCTTGGAAGCTACCATCATATTGGGCTGTATATGATATCTCGGCATTGACTGTCTGGGCAGCCTGTGCCACATTAGCACTTATTACGTTATTAGATACCACAAGCCCTAAGGTCAATACTGCTGCACCAAGGGCAGCTGTTACTCTCTTAGTTAGATTACTTACTTTCTTCATAGATAGTTTTCCTTTCTATTTGTTATGCATTATTTGTGTCCGTTTAATAGGACATATCTATTAT
The DNA here is from genome assembly GCA_900316395.1 of uncultured Lachnospiraceae bacterium. Classification (GTDB taxonomy): domain Bacteria; phylum Bacillota; class Clostridia; order Lachnospirales; family Lachnospiraceae; genus RUG191. The sequence goes on from ONCT01000010.1 coordinate 81,279, forward strand.
TATCGAATTCGATAGAATCCGTATTTTATCTTGACTCGTTCCAGCTTCACAAGTATTGTATCACCGAATATAAATACGAACACTGCAGTTCGAAATGCGTGCCACAAATCAAATGGCGCCCCTGTTACATATAAAGCCCTTAGTGCATCAACTGATAAATCCGCCGCGCTCATGGAGCTCATGAACATGGTTCCAAGATTCATAATACCACCATACAATACGAATACAACAATAAAAGCGAATACAGAAAGTGTAATATCATCAGCAGGCATTCTCTTTCTTAATGTAAGGCCTCCGATTATAAAACCTGCCAGTCCGAAGGCATATAGCCTCCATCCGAGAAATGTATTATCTCCCGCCGGCCATATTAGATAAGATATGTATGCAACTACCTCCATTACAAGCACAGAACTTACTGGTCCAATTAACACCTTGAAATCTCTTGAGCGCGGAGCTTCAATGTCTCGCTTGGCAAAGATTAGTCCTGATATACTGCCGATTAGGCCCCAACATAGCATTTGCCAGATGGTCCATATTCCCTGTCCTGTGAAGAAGTTGGCAATTAGCCGAGACAGCATTCCTATTATAGCTCCCACCACTGGGCCAAATGCGATTCCAGATATTATTACCATTCCTGTTCCTGCCTGTATTGGCAATATTGGAAATGATAAGAGGTTGCCCATAACAGTTATTGCAGACATAACCGCAATCATAACTACTTCCCTGGCTTTGATTCTTCTGCTTCGGGCTTTGCCTCGAAGTCTTAATGCAGATTCAACAGGCATTGTACCACCTCCTCTGGAAGAACAGCATCCCTAATATATGCTCTGGCCATTCTGTTAGTGTAGGTTGTAAAGAATCTGTTGCCTGCAAAAAACTCCCTTGATGGCGAAGTTGCAACAATTCTTCCATCGTGCATAAGGGCACACCTGTTGGCAAATCTGGCACAAAACTCTATATCGTGACTTACCATTAATATAGTAACGCCCTGTCTTGTTAATTCACCTAGCAAGCCTCCTAGCTGAAGCTTCTTATCGTAATCTAATCCCTTGGTAGGCTCATCCATCAGGATTAGCTTAGACTCTAACAGCAGGAGCTTACCTAGGGCAAGAAGCTGCATCTGACCACTACTCAAATCATAGGGATGCATCTTGTCGTAGCCTGTAAGACCAAGCTCTGAGAGCATATCTTCTATCTTTTTCTCCTTTTCCTCTAATGGAATGTCAGTTCCCTCTAAGGCTTCTTTTAATTCATCATGAACATTTATCTTAGTAAATAATGCCATGGGGTCCTGTGGCATATACACTGCTTTGCCATACCCTAACGGCGCATCCTTAATGCTCTTAACCTTACTATCGAAAATGTGAATTGTACCGTAGTTGGCTTTATAGGTCTGACAAATTACATGAAGCAGGGTACTCTTACCTGTTCCATTTCCGCCAAGCAGGGCAAATACTTCCCCAGGTCTAACACTTAGGTTGCAATCCTTTAACACTTCCTTGCCATCCTCGTAGGCAAAGGCTATGTCCTTAAGCTTAAGAACTGCTTCGGCGTTCTTTGTGTTCTCGGATGGCTCATCTAAGCCGGCAGCCTTATTGTTATGTGTGGAAGCCATATTATCTTTGGCACTACTGATGCTCGGCCGCTCGCCCCACATTTTCTTAAGCCACCTCTGACCTTCAGCTACGCTAAGGGGAATGTCTTCTATGTTCTTATCAACATTTCGTACAATCTTAACAACCGATGGAAGATATGAATTATACTTCATATTCGCAGCAACGAAACGAGGCGCCCCAACCACATCAACTCGCGACTTATTCATTGCCACCACCTGGCTGGCCATCTTATATACTTCCTCAAGATGATGCTCAACAATAATTATAGTTGTTCCAATTTCACTGTTAATCCTTCGAAGCATATCTAAGAAATTAGTTGCAGACAGAGGATCTAGTTGCGCCACAGGCTCATCTAATACAAGCACCTTAGGTTCCATTACCATAATGGCCGCAAGATGCACCATCTGCATCTCACCACCTGAAAGAGTATCAACATCCCGGTCAATCCAGCTTTGCATACCGAAGAACTCGCATATCTCAGCCATCCTTCTTTCCATAATTTCCTGTGGCATATTAAGGCTTTCCATCCCAAACGCAATCTCGTGCCACACTTTATCAGTTATCATCTGATTCATAGGATTCTGGCCGACATAACCTATGTCCTGACCAAAAGAAGCCTCATCATATTCACTAATATCATGTCCTTTATATTGGACACTCCCCTGCCTTTTCCCATAAGGGGTTATTGCAGGGACAAGCTGCTTAATAAGGGTTGTCTTGCCACATCCTGACGGACCACATATAAGAATGAACTCTCCCTCATCTATGTCAAGATTGATATCGCTAATAGCCGGCTCTTCAACTCCTGGATAATTAAATTGTAAGTCTTTTATCTCAATTAATGCCACTTAATAAGCCTCTCTGATAGCAAGGGTATTATCATATAAATCAGATAGAATACCCAGAATATTAGCATTGAACTTATTTCGCTCATCATTCCAAATGTTGGATAGTAATACACACTATAATTAACAGATAGTGTCACTATAAATGCGGGAATTGCCAGCGCAATTATCACGCCTAAGAATACTGCATCAACAGTCTTAAATCTATAATTAGAGAAGCTGCTTCTCCTGCCTAAGCCGTACCCCATTGCAGTCATTGTAGAAGATGTATCAATAGCATTTTCTAGGGACCATGCAATTACAATGGAGAACTCCTTGCCCCACATTATGGCCCTTGTAAATATTTTCTTAGAAGGCTTTCTTCCCATTCCTGCCTGGGCGCTTCTTACAACCTTCATTCGCTTTCGAAGAATCGGTATATAGTGAAGTGTCATAGAAATTATAAGACCAAGTCTCGGCGCAAAGCTTCCGAACATATATGTTAGCTTCTCGCTTGTAATAATCCTCTGGGTTATATCACACCACAAGAATGCTGCTGCGAACATAAGACCGAATACGATTCCATACATTCCTGCCTCTAGCGTTACATTATTATCATTTACCACGAAGAGGACATGCATGCCATTATGGGAAATGCACATATTTCCTATACCCGTTATAGCAACTATAAGAAGAATCCATGGGATATATCCTGCGAATCGCCTTACCCCCACAGTATGTATCTTAATTATAGTTGCAACAATTAATGATGTAAGTATTAGCAGGGGATTAACGGTGCACATTGTCAGCACAAGCACTGATATTAGATAAACAAATGCAACCCATGGATGTATTATGTTAAGGCCTCTTTTTGCTAGTAACTTATCACGTAATACCATAGTATATCCTCGCCACCATTTAAGTAATATGAATTGCATCCCTTGTTAGGCACTCTGCCGTTGACATTGTACATCCAGCCACTGTTAGGTCCTGCATCGAATTCATATAGATAGTTCATTCCCTTAAGATAGGATGAACCCTTGAATTCATATTGTATTCCGTAGCTATTACAAGCCTGCTTAATAGCCTCATCAACTCCCACTCTGCCATCACCATTTGTATCGAACACCTCCATAGCCGTAGCAGGTAAAATGCTAGGATTAGCCGCATACGGCTCTAGCCACGGCTTTCCTGCTGCAGTCAAGGCTCCGTTGCCACTTATGGATGAACAGTCAATAGAGACGGTGCAGACTATGGATGCCTGCGGTGCTGCTGGGGCATCCCCCTGATCATTGGCTGGTGCATTGGCAGGATTCCCTCCTCCTTCACCTGATGAATTTGGGTTATCTCCAGCTACATTTACTGTTCCCTGACCTTGTGCATTGGAATTATGGTCAACGCTCTTGGTCGGGTCAAATTGGGCTGTTACATTGCCTTGCTGATTAGGAGCAGTATTGTTACCTTGCACCACATCCTGTGCGCCTACAAGCGTACTATTAGTGGCCGTGCTGTTACCTGTGTTATAACCTGTCGAGCTGTTGACACTTGTTATTGTTACTGTAGTAACCGAAGCTATTACAGTAGCAGTAACGATTAACCCAATTATTGCTCCCTTACGCTTCTTCTTATTTTGCCAGAATTCCGCTGCTTTTCTCTTAAACTCTTCCATAAAACATTTCCATCTCTTATCCTGATAAAAAATCCCCATTATGCGCTATACATAACGGGGAATATTATCATCCGAATCTGTGATACACAAAGCAGAGTCCCACCTTTCGTCGAACTCTGGCCTATACTCGTCATCTTTTGCTCCATCACCCAAGCAAAATAATCCTCCCTTATGACAGGTCTCCTGACTTAAGACTATGTACCTATGCTAAGTACGCGACAATTAACCTTCTCAGACTTTATAGTCCAATGGTCTAATAATCATCTCATCTAATACAGTAATGGCTGTTGCTTCGGATTCTCACCGAATTCCCTATTAAGCATTGCTACATCATAAGCTATGTATTTATCTATACAGTTTGTACATTATATCGTTTTTCTTAACTATAGCTTTTATCTGCGTCCATGACAGAACTTGTATTTCTTACCAGAGCCACAAGGACATGGGCTATTAGGTCGAATCTTCTCTTCCTTCCTTCTCATAGGTCCCTTAACACTTTCTTCCTTGTTAGTTCCTGTCTCCTTGGCAACCTCTTCACGCTCCATCTTCTTCTCAATGCGAACACGATAAAGCATCTTAACTGTATCAGTACGAATGGCCTCGTTCATGGCATCTACCATGTCATAACTTGCCATCTTATATTCATCTACAGGATTTCTCTGGCCATAAGCCTGAAGTCCAATACCCTGACGAAGCTGATCCATATCGTCAATCTCATCCATCCATTTCTGGTCGATTACACGAAGAAGAACAACTCTTTCAATCTCTCTGAACTGGTCTGGCTCAGGGAATTCTGCTTCCTTAGC
>ONCT01000051.1 GCA_900316395.1 uncultured Lachnospiraceae bacterium
ATCGCTCTACAGTTCTATATAAGCACATAACAGCTATGGCATCTGACATGGGAATCGAATGCCTTACAGAAGGTGTTGAAACTGCTGAGCAGGTTCAGATTCTTCGTGACAATTATTGCTTATATGCTCAGGGATACTATTATGACAAGCCGCTTCCTCTGGATGAATTCGAGAAACGGCTTGAAATCGAACAATATCCTATCAATTAACATGGCAATAGTTTCCAACGCTTTTCCGCTATCCATAAACCATGTTACAGTAAAATTAATGAGGGCTTGTCGGACTCCATTTGGTTGTCCTTTTATTGACCTTTTGCAAGAGTGCCCACTCTTAAAATGGGCTAAGCTGTAGACGGTCTTCCTCTTCACAAGGTCAAGATGTGAATTCCACCATGAGTTATGATTCAGTTAAAACCCACCTCATAAACAGGTGGCCGTTACTGCCGCCGAGTGGCCGCTGGTTATCGCATCAGTGGCCGACGGGCGGCGCAAAATGCATTTTGGCTTATGCTTATCAAACCACAGCATCTTCGGACACTGCATACCACGCATAAAATATGTTTTTGTTATTCCCATAATACCTCACTATCAAATACAGGCAACCTTTTGATTTTCTATAGCAAAATATCTTTCTGCAATATCATCAAGAGTTCTTCTAATATCAGCAAAATCCTTATTCAAATCCAAAGTCTTTACTGCTATTTCGTTTCCACTCATGTGGTATACATTATCCGGCTGTATCTGATCTACTGTCTTAGCATACAGTAGCATTCCTGATATTGTTACATTGCTATCAGCCTTTGCCGCTTCAAGATTCTTCACATATGTAAAGATTTGATATAGATTATGTGAATGTATTGTGTGCTTGTCAAACTGAACTTGAGTATTGTGAGTATGTTCTTGGAGACAATATGAAGTGACCTCCAATTTGTAGATTCGTGGATTTACCTGTAAACTATTGAGTGTAAACAAAATCAATGGTAACAGGGATTACCGCATACAAAAGGAGGCCACATATGAATACTATAGTTTATATTGGGATGGATGTCCATAAGGAAAGTCACACTTTATGCTGTTATAGTTATGAAACTGATAAGGTTGAATACAAGCAAACAATACCTGCAGATTGTAAGTTGATTCTAAAGTATATGGAGCGAGTTAGAGAACGATACGAAGGTGAGGTGTCCTTCGTATGTGGATATGAAGCTGGTTGTTTGGGATATTCTCTCTATCATCAACTAGTGGATCATGAAGTAGATTGTAAAATTCTTGCACCTACGACTATGGCTATAACAAATACTAATTCTATAAAAACAGACAGAAGGGATGCAGCAAATATAGCAAGGTGTTTGGCTTTTCATACATATAGCGAAGTATATGTTCCGGACGAAGAAGATAACTCGATTAAAGAGTATATCAGAATGCGAGATGATCAGAAGAAGATGCTTAAGTCAATTAAGCAACGTATACTGGCGTTTGTTCTCAGAAATGGTAAGAAGTTCGAGGGGACTAAGTCGTATTGGACTATTGCTCATGTCAAATGGTTAAATTCATTGGAACTCGGTGGCGTTAATGATGAGACGTTGAAAGAATATCTTATTACATACGAGTATCTTGTTGAAAAGATAGAGAGACTTGATAAAAGAATAGAGGAACTGGCATCCGGTGAAAAGTATACCGAGAAAGTAAAGAATCTAGGATGCTTTCTTGGTGTTAAGACACATACAGCATTATCTATGGTTGTCGAGATAGGCGATTTTAATAGGTTTGTCAAGGCACAAAAGTTTGCAGGATTTTTAGGTCTTGTGCCAAGTGAAAACTCTAGCGGTGATAACATAAATAGATACAGTATAACAAAAGCAGGTAATAGTCATTTGCGACGGTTAATAGTGGAAGCCGCACAGAGTTACACAAGAGGAGCCATAGGTCATAAATCTAAAGCATTAAAGAGCAGGCAAAAGGATTGCGCGCCGGAAGTTATAGCATATGCTGATAAAGCTAATGAACGACTGAAAAGAAAATTCTATAGGATGACATTACATAATGGTATAAATAGAAACGTAGCAACTACCGCTGTGGCAAGAGAACTTGCATGCTTTATGTGGGGAATGGCTACGGGGAATATTGCTTGATATGACATTCATCCGATTCGGTCAAGGTTGCTTCGCACCGCTTGCGCGGCAAGACCTATGACAGAATCATCTGAATATCATGTATGGTAACTAAGCAGATGAAACTGATGTTATCAGATTCCATCTGCATAATAACAAATGCACTGGATACAGAGGCGGAGTCTTGGAACACTCTAAGGTCCGAATCATTTACGATAAACCTCTGTTGACATTATATATTATGACCTGTTGGTAACCAATCCACGTATAACAGAGTGGCCAAGGCCGGGGACTATTAGTCTGAGGCTCTGCCTCTGTACCCAGTGTAAAATTTAAGAAAGGAGAAGTTTTGATGTGATTTCTTGAAAAAGTACTTGACAGGAGGTCACTTCATAACAGGTTTATTATGAGTGCTCATTTTGTAAGGCAACAGACATTAGATGTCATAGCACAATTTAATAGAGACGGAAGTATTATTCCTTTAAAGATTCGACTATATGATGAAGATGGGGAATTACAATCATATGTTATTAAAGCTGTTAGAGAAAGATATCTACTCAGAATCTATGGTTGAGGCAATATAAATGGAGCGATGCTTTCGCATCGCCCCTTTTCTTTATGCAAAACTTAGCTTCTTAATTTCCCTTTTATAATCACTAAACTCAGGATGAGTGTAATAATACTCCGTAACATCACTTTTCAAACTATGTCCTAGTATTCTCTTAGTAATGCCTGGTTCCATACCACTTTTCTTAGCGAAAGTTGTAAATGTATGTCTAGTACAATGAGGCGAGAACCCTTTTAGAGTCAAATCAGCCATTACAAACTCAAACTTCCTTCTATATTTATCATATGTAAGCCTTATACCTGTCTGACTTCGAGGATCATTGAACAATCTATCACTTCCAAATAATTCAGTTGCTTCATAGCATCGCTTCTGAACTAGAGGCTTAATATCGGGATGAATAGGCACCTTCCTATTCCTTCCGTTCGTGGTCTTCATTCCACCTATAATATAGCCTTCATCAAGATTTACATTGTCTACTTCAAGAATAGCTAACTCCTGAGGTCTGAAACCTGTATAAAGACCTATTAACACCATATCAGTATAAGGAGTAACATCTACATATTTCCACATTTTTTGGATATCTTCGGAAGTAAAAATCTGTTTTACTTTCTTTTCTTCATCTATTTCTCTTAGTAACGATGTTATCTTAAATGCTCTAGCTGGATTAAAACTAATCAACATCCTTTCATAAGCATAATCAAACATTAGGTTACACATAGACTTTATTCGTTCTTGAGTACATTTAGAAGTCTTTCGTACCTCTCCTTTGTATTTCCCTTCTGGAACAACCCAAGTACCATTACTCATTACATCCTTAATATGCCCAGGTCCTATCTTTTTAATTGGCATATCATATAACAAAGAGCAATATCTATATGCACTTTCAACAGACCTAATAGCACTATCAGATGTTAACTTCTCAAAATACTCCTTACTCCAAGCATTATACAAATCTGAAAATGTGTTTATTTCACCAACAGTATATTCAAAAGGATTCTCTGAATACTTTTGCAAAGCATATTCAGCTTCAAATCGTGTTTTAAAAGTACCTATTCTTTTATACTTGTATTTAACCTCTCCAGTCTTTTGATCAATTACAGAACAACCAACCTTAGCTATAAATGGATTTGTTCTATCTTTCCTAACTTCTATTGAGCCTGTTCCATTACCTCTTTTTTTCATTGTTTTTTGCATCTTGATTCTCCTTTCAAATTAGAGATTCAAAATACTTATTGGTTTTATCACCTGCAACAGTGAGTTTTTTACTGAAACAGTCAAAATGACATGACGTAAACCGTTGACGTAAACAGAAGAATAAAAATGTCTCAAACCACGAAAACAAGCCATTTTTAACACTTCTGCTGGTTTGCGTCATTTTTCATTTCTATTTGCGTCATTTATGTTTTTGACTCAAACGTGACACAAACCGAGACCAAAATAGCCAAAAGCAACGAGGGCATCTCAAACGCAATGTTGTTTGATAGCCCTCGTTAAAGTGACGTTTTTACGCCATTTTTAATTCTTTATGTATATTAATTAGAATTTTCCTTTGTCTGCTGCTTCCTGTACCGAAACTGCAACAGATACTGTCATACCAACCATAGGGTTGTTACCAGCACCGATAAGTCCCATCATCTCAACGTGTGCAGGAACTGAAGATGAGCCTGCGAACTGAGCGTCTGAGTGCATACGACCAAGTGTATCAGTCATACCGTAAGAAGCTGGACCTGCAGCCATGTTGTCTGGGTGAAGTGTACGACCTGTACCACCACCAGAAGCTACTGAGAAGTACTTCTTGCCTTGCTCCATACATTCCTTCTTGTATGTACCAGCTGTAGGATGTTGGAAACGTGTAGGGTTTGTTGAGTTACCAGTAATGGATACACCAACATTTTCATGATGCATAATTGCAACACCTTCCTGAACATCGTCAGCACCGTAGCACTTAACTGTTGCACGAAGACCATCTGAATAAGCCTTCTCATATACTATATTAAGCTTAGCTTCCTTATAATCATACTCTGTCTCAACATATGTAAATCCGTTGATACGAGAAATGATTTGAGCAGCGTCCTTACCAAGTCCGTTAAGGATAACGCGAAGTGGCTTCTGGCGAACCTTGTTAGCCTTCTCAGCGATACCGATAGCACCTTCAGCAGCTGCAAATGACTCATGTCCTGCTAGGAAGCAGAAGCACTCTGTCTCTTCTTCTAGAAGCATCTTACCTAAGTTACCATGTCCAAGACCAACCTTTCTGTGGTCTGCAACTGAACCTGGAATACAGAAAGCCTGTAAGCCTTCACCGATTGCTGCAGCGGCATCTGAAGCCTTGCGGCAATCCTTCTTAATTGCGATTGCTGCACCTACAGTATAAGCCCAGCAAGCATTTTCAAAACAAATTGGTTGAATGCCCTTAATCATATCATATACGTTAAGTCCGGCATCCTTAGTAATCTTCTCAGCTTCTTCGATTGAGCTGATTCCATATTTATTTAACACAGCATTAATCTGGTCAATTCTTCTTTCATATGATTCAAATAAAGCCATTGTTTCTCTCCTTTCCTACTCTACTCTTGGGTCGATAATCTTAGCTGCATCAGCTACACGTCCGTAAGAACCTTTAGCCTTCTCCCATGCAGTATTAGGATCGTCGCCCTTCTTGATAAAGTCTGTCATCTTGCCAAGAGAAACGAACTCGTATCCGATTACTTCGTTATCAGAATCAAGAGCGATACCTGTTACATATCCCTCTGCCATCTCTAAGTAACGAACACCCTTCTCTTTAGTTGCATACATTGTACCAACCTGTGAACGAAGACCTTTTCCTAAATCTTCAAGACCTGCACCAACTGCAAGACCATCATCTGAAAATGCAGATTGTGTACGACCATATACAATCTGAAGGAATAATTCTCTCATTGCTGTATTGATAGCATCACATACAAGGTCAGTATTAAGTGCTTCTAAGATTGTCTTACCTTGAAGAATCTCAGCTGCCATAGCTGCTGAATGAGTCATACCAGAACATCCGATAGTCTCAACTAATGCCTCCTCGATAACACCATTCTTAACATTAAGAGATAATTTACAAGCACCCTGCTGTGGAGCACACCAGCCCACACCATGTGTAAATCCCGAAATATCTGTAATTTGTTTAGCTTTTACCCACTTTCCTTCTTCTGGAATTGGAGCTGGGTCATGCTTTGCGCCCTTAGCTACTGGACACATATTCTCTACTTCTTTTGTGTAAATCATGTATGAAACTCCTTTCTTTACTTCCTTAGTGCTATGTCACACATTGTTAATATTTTCTCATATTTTCAGCATTTAGTCTAGTGCTTACTGACAATATTGTCCTTATCCTTATATATAGAGTTAGCAGGAACTACGCCCCTGACACAGGATACAGGATAAATGTTAGAATTAGGACACACTACTGTTCCTGGATTCAGAACACTATTACAGCCTACTTCAACTTCGTCGCCAAGCATAGCACCGAATTTCTTAAGTCCTGTCTTAATTTCTTCCTTGCCATCCTTAACTACAACAAGTGTCTTGTCAGACTTAACATTGGATGTTATGGAGCCTGCACCCATATGAGACTTATATCCTAGGATAGAATCACCTACATAATTATAATGAGGGACCTGAACTGTATTGAATAATACTACATTCTTAAGTTCAGTAGAGTTACCAACTACACAGTTCTTGCCAACAATAGCATTTCCCCTAATGAATGCACCAGGCCTAACCTCAGTATCCTCGTCGATAATCAGAGGTCCTGTAATGGTAGCCGTATCATATATCTTAACGGACTTGGCAATCCATATATCTTCTCCCCTTTTCTCGAAAATGTTACTATCTAAGGTCGGCCCAAGCTTCTTAATAAAGTCGCCTATCTTAGGAAGTGCCTCCCAAGGATACTCAATATCCTGAAATAGTTCGGCAGCAATTGTCTGCTCTAGGTTATACATATTACTAATCTTACATGAATCCATAACTCTTACTAACCTTTCTTACTCTTACCCTTCGTCTTATAAAACTCAGCCAAATACCTGTATCTTCCATTAAGGGCATCATTCCTTGTATACTTACTCTTGACTTTGTCAGTATTCCTCACAATAAAACCAGTCAACTTCTCTATATACTCCTCTTCTGATATATTACCATCAGCAACGCCCGTAAGCCCTTTCTCCCAACTGGCCGTTAGGTCAGGGTTCAGAAGGGATGGAATTGAGTTAGTTACCACATCATTAACAAGCTCTCCCTTAAGCGTTGGCGTAAGTATCTGCGTCTTCTTATTAAGAGATAGATACTTAATATTAACAAGCTTCTTAAGAATCTCCGCCCTTGTTGCTGAGGTTCCTATTCCACTTCCTTTAATCTGGGAGCGAAGCTCCTCATCCTCTATAAGCTGACCAGCATTCTCCATGGCAAGGATAATGGAACCAGAATTATAGCGCTTAGGTGGTGATGTCTCGCCTTCTTTGATGTAATACCCCTTGAAGTCTATCTTGTCACCTTTCTTTAATCTTGATATAATTTCGGCAACTTCAAGAGGATTTGCTTGCTCTTCCCCTTCTTCCGATTTATCTTCTGAAGGATTCTCTCCGTCTCTGTCTGCATTATCTGTCTTCTTACCATTCTTAGTTTCTGACTTAAAGGAATAGTTCATAACCTTAAGATATCCCTCTTCCTTAAGATACTTGCTATTAGCAAAAAGTGGCTCTGTATCGACCTTGGCTGTGATAGAACATTTCTCATATATAGCAGGTTCATAGAATATAGCAAGGAATCTTCTAACAATCACTTCATACACACGTACAGCCCTTGGATTAAGTGACTTAAGTACCTGAAGGCCTGCACCTGTTGGTATAATTGCGTAGTGATCTGTTATCTTCTTATCATCTGTATATCTTGTCTTCTCTATACCAGCGTATTTCTTGTCCTCTAGAATCTCTTCCACATAGGATTTGACACCTGTTAATGCCTTAAGACCACTAATATTCTTAGTAATCTCCTTAGCTACAGCAGAAGACAATACTCTAGCGTCAGTTCTAGGATATGTAACAAGCTTCTTCTCATATAATTCCTGTACCACATTAAGTGTCTCATCAGGACTTATCTTGAATAGCTTAGAACAGTCATTTTGAAGCTCTGCTAAGTTATATAGAAGTGGAGGATTCTTCTTCTCCTTCTTCTTAGAGATAGCAGTTATAACAGCGTCACCTTCATAGCTTGTTAATTCCTGAATTAATTTGTCGGCATCTTCTTTCTTCTTGAAACCATTCTCTTTATATAGAAGTGGGGACTCTAGGTATTTTGAAGAATCAAGGGCTTTCCACTCGAATGTCACCTTAACGCCGCTCTTGTTAGCGCCGTCGTCTGCATCAACATTTTCACCATCAGAGTCTGTCTCCTTATCAATAAGGACATCCCCTAGCACACGATAAAATGGTGTCTTAACAAACTCCCTAATCTCCCTCTCTCTTCTTACAACCATACCGAGAACGCAGGTCATTACACGACCTACTGATATTGCACAGTATTTCTCATTCATGCAATTAGCAAGGGCATAACCGTATTTTAATGATAGTAATCTGGAGAAATTAATACCCATTAGATAATCTTCTTTTGCTCGAAGATATGCAGATTTAGACAGATTGTCATAGTAAGACAAATCCTTGGCCTCCTTGATTCCCCTGATAATCTCCTCTTCGGTCTGGGAATCAATCCACACCCTTTTCCTTGTCTTACCCTCAACATGAGCCTCCTGCTCAACAAGTCTATATATATACTCTCCCTCTCGTCCAGAGTCAGTACATACATATATTGTCTCAACATCATCTCTATTGAGCAGTGACGATACTATATTGAATTGCTTAGCGGCACTACCGATAACCTCGTATAAATACTTATCAGGAATAAAAGGTAGCGTCTCTAAACGCCACCTTTTAAGATTCTCATCATAACTTTCAGGATAACTCATTGTTATTAGATGTCCAACACACCAGGTAACAACACAGTTCTCTGATTCCATATATCCATTGTGGTTCTTAAGGTTCTCCTTAAGAGCTTTGCCAAATTCTCTGGCTACCGAAGGTTTCTCCGCAATAAACAAAGATTTACCCATAAAATAACACTTTCCTCGCTATTTATAGCTCCTTCATGTCAACTAAAACAATTGAATCATCACCACTAGCTAAATCCTTTAATTCCTTGTCGAATGCTGTTGCAGAGAACAGATAGATTGTCTTAGCGTTAATTCTTGCCTTCTTCATAGAATCAACAAGATTCTCGTAATCCTTAAGTGTCAGCTCTGGATTCTTCCAATTACATTTGCCAACAACATTATTCCTTACGATATCCTGTGCAACCACGTCAATTGTTCCTGATTTGCCAAGCCATGTACCCATCTTCTCAATCTTAATCGTACACTGACCAACCTTGTTAAGAAGCTCTAGATACTCCTGACATACATTGACAAAATATCTCTGAAGATAAGCGTCAAGCTCATTCTTAATATAAGTGTCATAGAATCTCTCAGGCGAAACCACATAGAGCTGTGACAAATGTGGATACACGAAGGTATAGTAGAAATTAATATAATTATTTCTAATACGATAAATACCCTTCTTAGCGTTGTCCCATCCGCCAGTCTCGAAGCTTACAACCTTCTCAATCACGTCAAATGCAGCCAGATTCTTAAGATATACACTAATCTTGGCTCTCGAATAACCAGTTGCGTTATATAAATCATTAAGCTTCTCATTGCCACTTGCAAGGGACGCTAAGATAGTGTTATATACTGTAAGCTCTCTAAGCTCGCTGCCTAGAAACTCATTAGCTTCATTGAACAGATATCCCTTGTTGCTTAGGATGTTATCACATACATTCTGCTTGAAGGACTTAGACTGGTTCCATCTGTTAAGATAAGATGCCACTCCGCCTAAGATACCATATACCGTAACACTTTCCTCAACTGAATACTTAGGAAATGCTCTTACTATATCAAGGAATCCTACTTCATTAAGCTTAATCTTCTTATCAATAGCATTCTCTGTGCCCATAACCTTATCAAGATCATTATTAATCCATGATAATGCTGTAGAGCCAAGGATTATGAACATATCCTTCTTATACTTATTAAGCGCCTTAATAAATGACTCATCCTTCTTGGCAATAAATTCAAAGTCATCAACTACTACTATCTTGTCACTACCCAGTCTTGAGCTAATAGCCTCAAAGCAGGCATCATAATTAGCATTAGCTACATCAATATTAAGATTAGTCTTAATATCATTAACGAATTCCTGTAATTGAAGCTCAGGTGATACATTTCTACCTCTATAGTAGAATGCTCTCTTGGTCTTGCAGAAGGCTTTAATTAAATCCTCCTTAAGACATCCCCTTGCTCCGTAAACTAATACTACCTGCCCCTTATTAGAAGCGTATAATTTCTCTAACTGTTTGATTTCTGTTGTACGCGTTACCATAAATATTCCTCTCCCTCTTCACCTTCGATACCATTATCGAAGCTAATCTGCTATTGTAGCAGATACAAGAATATTATATAAAAAATTAAATCAAAGTACAATAAGGAATGTATGTTTTGTTAAATGTACATTAAACTATATATAGTGGTTGACTTCTATTTTTTATCAATATATCCTTCTGCCTTAAGAAGCTCAGCACAAAGTACTGCTCCACCTGCTGCTCCTCTTACTGTATTATGAGCAAGTCCGATGAATTTCCAGTCATAAACTGTATCTTCTCTAAGTCTTCCTACTGATACGCCCATTCCTCTCTCATAATCAACATCAAGTGCAACCTGTGGACGATTATCATCTTCAAGATATTGAATAAACTGCTTTGGAGCGCTTGGAAGATTAAGCTCCTGTGGCTTACCACTGAAGTTCTTAAGAGCCTCAACTAACTGCTCCTTAGTAGCCTTCTTCTTGAACTTAACATATACGCTTGCTGTATGACCATTTAATACAGGAACTCTGACACACTGACATGTAATAACAGGTGATGTTGCAGGAACAATCTCTCCCTTGGCATCGTCAATGTGACCCCAGATTCTAAGTGGCTCTTTCTCAGACTTCTCTTCCTCGCCACCAATATATGGGATAATGTTATGCTCCATCTCTGGCCAGTCTGCAAATGTCTTACCAGCACCTGAAATCGCCTGATAAGTAGATGCAACTACTTCGTAAGGCTCGAATTCCTTCCATGCAGTAAGAGCTGGAGCATAAGCCTGGATTGAACAATTAGGCTTAACAGCAACAAAACCTCTTGTTGTACCAAGACGCTTCTTCTGATACTTAATTACTTCCATATGCTCTGGATTAACCTCAGGTACTACCATAGGAACATCTGGTGTCCAACGGTGTGCTGAGTTATTAGACACTACAGGAGTCTCTGTCTTAGCATAAGCCTCCTCAATAGCCTTAATCTCGTCTTTAGTCATATCTACAGCTGAAAATACGAAGTCAACATCTGCTGCAACATTTTCAACCTCATTAACATTCTTAACAACAATTGACTTAACAGCCTCAGGCATTGGTGTATCCATCTTCCATCTGCCACCAACTGCTTCTTCGTAAGTCTTGCCTGCAGATCTTGGTGAAGCTGCTATTGTTGTAACCTCGAACCATGGATGGTTGTCAAGAAGTGATATGAATCTCTGACCTACCATTCCTGTTCCGCCTAGAATTCCTACTCTTAATTTCTCACTCATTGTTTAACTCCTCATTTCATTAGTAATCTTATATTCTTTCAACTTGCGTATTGTACCTTATTATAAGGCTTGTGTCAATTATCAACAAAGCCGAAGCCACCTTATTTACTTGACTTCGGCCATACATTGTTCATTAATCTGCTACACTCTTGATAAAACCCTCATATCCAGCAATTGCCTCTTCCATAGAAGTCTTAGAGCAAGCCCCCTTCGTAAGCCTCTTACTAACACACGTCTCCATGGATATAGCATCATATATATCTTCTTCAAATGCAGGACAGATTGCTTTCAACTCATCTAGGGACATATCGTCAATGGCAATCTTCTTATCAATACACTCTAGCACGATTCGGCCTACAATGCCGTGGGCATCACGAAATGCCACGCCCTTGCCAACCAGATAATCAGCCACATCAGTTGCATTAGTAAAGCCCTCATTAGAGCTTCTATACATATTGTCCTTGTTGAAGCTCATAGTATCAAGCATTCCCGAGAACAATTGAATACAGCCATTAGTTGTTCGCATTGCGTCAAATGCTAATTCCTTATCCTCCTGCATATCCTTGTTATATGCAAGTGGTATGCCCTTCATTGTGGTAAGAAGCGACATAAGTGCACCATACACTCTTCCAGTCTTACCTCTTACAAGCTCAGCAATGTCAGGATTCTTCTTCTGTGGCATAATAGAGCTTCCAGTAGAGAAGCCATCGTCAATCTCTACGAATCTATACTCATTAGAATTCCAGATAATCACTTCCTCTGAAAACCTTGATAAATGCATCATTATAGTAGATAGAGCTGACAAATATTCAATTAAATAATCCCTGTCAGATACGCCATCCATTGAGTTATCGCAAGGAGCTGTAAATCCTAATTCCTTGGCAGTAAAATCTCTATCAAGTGGATATGTTGTTCCAGCAAGAGCACCAGAGCCAAGAGGACAATAATTCATTCTCTCTCTTATATCGATGAGCCTTAATACATCACGACGAAACATCTCGAAATAAGCTCCCATGTGATGCGCTAAGGTAATAGGCTGCGCCTTCTGAAGATGTGTAAATCCTGGCATAATGGTGGTTGTATTCTCCTTCATAATTCGAAGAATAACATTTAACAGATTAACTAGCTGACTCTTGGTATAATCCACCTGGCTTCTTGTATACAGCCTCATATCAAGTGCAACCTGATCATTACGACTTCTTCCTGTGTGAAGCTTTTTGCCAGGCTCACCTACTCTGTCAATCAGATTAGCCTCTACGAAGGAATGGATATCCTCATACTCAGTTGTTATCTCCAGCTTACCTGAATCAACATCCTTCTCAATAGAATCTAAGCCTTCTAATATTGCATTCTTGTCATCTTCAGTAATGATTCCTTGCTTAGCTAACATTTTAACATGCGCCCTAGAGCCCTCTAAGTCCTCCTTAAAGAAGGTCTTGTCAAATGTTATTGAAGCATTGAACTCATATACTAAGTCGTCAGTCTTCTTTTGAAATCTTCCGCCCCATAATTGTGCCATAATCTGTACCTCTTACATCTATTCTATAACTATTATTACTTACTATTCTTCCTGTCATTATAAGAATATACGCATCCACAATAATCCTGCCTGTACATTCCATATTCTGCGCTTAGCTCAGTGGATCGTAAGAATCCGCCCTTCTTCTTAAAGTCAGAATATAAATACTTCACACCATACTGCGCGCCAATCTCTTCACCTAATGTGTTAAGTAACTCAGCGTCCTTGTGAGGACTTATGGATAATGTGGTTGTATAATAATCGAATCCACCATCAGCAGCTATCTTAGCGCTCTCCCTTAAGCGAAGCTTGAAGCATTCTGTACATCTTCTGCCTCGTTCTGGTTCATTTTCTAATCCCTTTATAGCTTCGTAGAACCTGTCATCCTCGTAATTACCTTCCATAAAGCAAATAGCATGAGAAGATGGATTGTTCTTCATAAATTCCTTAATAAATCGCTGCTGCTCATCAAGGCGATAGTTAAATTCTGATTCTGGATATATATTAGGATTATAATAAAAGACAGTTATCTCAAAATACTTAGACAAGTATTCTAATACATAACTGCTACAAGGTGCACAACAGCTGTGTAGCAACAAAGTTGGCACACAGCTGTCGTCTATACCATCTATTATCTTGTCAAGTTCTAACTGATAATTCTTACCCATCTGCTACTTAAGCGTTCTTCTTCTAACCCACATTACAACAAGTGTAAGAGCATATACTACTGACATAGAAATCATGAATCCTACTCTGTCAAATGCGAATCCTAACGCAATCTGAATTGCAATAATAATGACCTGAATCCAGCCATACTTTAAAGCTGCAATTCTACATAGAAGCGTACCCATAACAGCTTCAAGAATTACCATTGTACATAAAGGAACGATAGGCACTTCTAGATACTGATAATCAACAATTATTATTGCGAACATTGCAACAATATATAATACCTGAAGTAAAATATTAATATAAGGGAAATAACTTCTCTGTTGCATTCTCTGCTCAACTTTAGCTACTGCAACCTCTTGTCTAGAAGTCTTATTTTTCTCCATCTTACTTTTCTTACCATATTTATTAGCCATGTCTATCTCCTTAACTTATAAGACATAATACACCGAATATCTTAATCATTATAACAATTAAACGTGCAAAATACAAGTTTTGTAATGATTTCTTTATATTTTTGTAACATTTGCCTTAGTAAGTAATTGCATCATCTACTCTTGAGTAATAATATACATGGTCTGATAGCACCTCTTCCGTATCCAATTCCGTAGAATTAACCTGTCTAATCAGGTCCGTCAGATACTCGCTATCGCACTCTATAGTCTTAGGAACCAAGAGCACCTCGTGAATTGAGCTTGGAATTATGTAGAGGTCACTCTGTAGCTTACTAGCGAACTCCCCTAAGAGATTCTTGTACAGAATGCAGCACGCCCCGAACAGTTTAATCTTGTTCGTTAGGACATACATAGGATACTGCCTGCTATCCTCTAGAAGGTCCTCATCCTCTTCTAACTGAGATGACAGAGCACTTTCCTCCATCAATTCCTTCACAATATCAGTAAGATTCCTAATCTCAGACTTTAAGAGCTTCGGTGTATTGTAAGATGCAACCTCGAATAAGTCATTTACCGTAACACCCCAGTGCTCCATATGAGAATTACGAATCAGAATCGAGCTTGTATCAGACTCATTAATTGCCTTAAGCCTACTGTCAATATTGCTAATCAGGCAATAGAAGACAATCGCCAAGTCCAGATAGACTATGTGTGGAACATCCTTAAGAAGCTCCTTGTTCTTCTCGTAATTAATGAGCTTATAGGAAATGTTCTTCTTACATTTCTCATAATCCGTAAAAAACGAGATATCAAAGTCATCCTCTAAAGCGAATCTCTGATACTGCGATATAATCTGCGAAGCTAAAAAGTCCACAGATTGTCCCTTCTTGTATTCATCATAGTAATAATCCAGATAAATAGTTGGGGAAATGTTGCAATGCCCATTATTGATTACAAGACCATGGAGTACCACCCCATTATTCTTGTTAACAGGCTTAAGTGTCAGACTATGCCCTTCTGGCAGTCTGTCGTTGATAGAATCAACTATTGTTTCTTCAAATTTTTGATATGTCATAAATACCTCCATATTTATGACATGGTGAAAGTGGAAAATATAGATACTTACGTATCTAAAGCTCCAAGTCGGACTCGAACCGATGACCCCTTCATTACGAGTGAAGTGCTCTACCAACTGAGCTATTGGAGCATCGGGCATCTAATTGATGCCACAATACTAGATTATAAGAAATGTTAATTGATTTTTCAATCCCTTTTTATTGCCTCTGTTTCTTCTGTTCAACCTTGTTAGCATACATTCTGTCATCTGCTAACTTAATAACAGCGCCAATGTTCTTGCCTTCGCCTGCTGCATATCCAATTGCTGCAGACAGTGGAATCTCAGAGGTTAGGTTAAGCTCCTCAACCTTCTTCTTCCATTCATTGGCAATCTCATTCATCTTAAGCTCATTCTCACCCTCACAGATAAGTATGAACTCGTCACCACCTATACGGTAAGCCCTGCATTTGTCATTAGTAAAGCCACGAATAGAGTCAGCAATAGACGCAATAAGCTTATCTCCCATAACATGACCTAAGGTATCATTAGTCGCCTTAAGTCCGTTAACATCCCAGAATACCACTCCAACCTTATCAACCTTAGGATAAGTCTCCTTAACCATTTTTAGATACTTATTCTTGTTGTAAAGCTGAGTCATATCATCAATTTCACTCATTCTCTGAAGATAGAGACCACGAAGCTCTCTCATAGCCATACCATTAGACACATGAAGAAGTACAGGAATAAGAGCTAAGAGTATGACACTTCTAGGAAATGCGTAGAAAAGTGGCAAGGTCAGCCAAGGATTAGCATTTACCGGGCCAAAATGAGCCACACCATTAGCATCTACATAGTCCTTAAGGGGACCTGTAGTAAGAAGCACCATGTTAGCGTCACAAAGTCCGAAATAGTATCCAGCCATTACCGATGCAAATATACCAATAACGCTCATTCCGTACGAGAAGAATAACAGTTTCTTATCAGAATACTGAATAGCGTATATTAGCGGAAGAACGCTTGCAATTACAATGTGATATGTAAGAACAACAGCTACGCCACCGATAACGTATCCCCACCACTGTCCGTTCACGAAGAACAGGAATACCATGCCGAGGAGGAAGACATTCTCATACCAGTGAGCTGCCTCGAGAAGAGCCAGTTTGACCTCCCTCATGGCCTTGTCTATATCTTCTTCAGTAAGAGAACCCTTGCCCTTGAGTCCTGAAAAGACTCCGTGAAGTTTTTCGGATAAACCTTCAAATGCCA
>ONCT01000039.1 GCA_900316395.1 uncultured Lachnospiraceae bacterium
TTACTTGTTAAGTTGATTGAACCGCCGTATACGGAACCGTACGTACGGTGGTGTGAGAGGTCGGGAAAATTTATTTAATTTTCCCTCCTACTCGATTTGCAAAGGTATTCCGTTTTTGATGATTGTATCAATGCTAAGCTCCTTATCGAGAATAAGAATATCGGCTTTCTTACCAGCTTCTATTGAACCAATCTCATCTTCGACACCTACACATCGCGCTGGATTAATTGTCGCCATTGCTATAATGCTTTCTAGAGGAAGCCCCATATTGTGAGCGGCTTTAATGTTATCATAAAGGCTAGATACGCTTCCGGCAGGGTTATTAGTACCCTTAAGCACTGCTCTATGATTCTTAACCTCAATTTCTAAGTCTCCTAAGGTGTATATTCCATCACCAAGTCCACATCCTCTCATAGAATCACTAATCATAATTAAGGATTTGTCAGAGAATAGCTTATAAGCCATATTAACGGCAGTAGGATGAACATGAATACCGTCTGTTATTAGCTCAATAGTTATATCATTTGAATCAACAAGGGCGCCTAATATACCAGGAGAACGGTGAGTAAAGCTAGTCATGCCGTTGAATAAATGCGTTACATGGCTTGCACCCATATTAATAGCCTTAATAGCTGTCTCGTAGTCACTGTTAGAATGGGTTATTGCAACCTTGACTGACTCTGAGAGAGTTTTGATGATGGATAAGTCGGAACACAACTCTGGTGCAAGACCCAGTATCTTAACTATTCCGTCGCCTGTTTTGATGAATTCTTTAGCTAGTTCAAGGTCAGGTGGAAGAATGTGAGATTTGTTCTGAGCTCCACATTTATCAGGACTAATAAATGGTCCTTCCACATTAAGTCCGATTAAAGTGGACAAATCATTGCTAGAAGAACTACCTTGGTTGTGAGCCATATAGTCTCTTGCAGTAGAAATTACTTCTATTATGTTATCTACTGGCATAGTCATAGTTGCGCCAACGAAGCTGGTAACACCTTGGGACAATTCGAACCTTGCAATCTTGTCAATTGCCTCATATGTTGCATCCCCAATGTCAAAGCCCATAGCACCATGAAGGTGAATATCAAATAGCCCGGGGATTACATATTTGTCAGAAGCATCTATATAATTAGAATCTGATACATCCAAAGTACACCCTTGATTATCCAGCGACACATCCATAATGTGATTATTGTCCGTAATCACTGTACCAATATGAAATTGTCTGTCTGTTCCATATATATTACCCTTAATAATCATATTACAATTCTATAACCAACCAATATTATTAGCAAGAACCTTCGAAAAACTATTGAAAAAAGAAAACGGCTGTGGTAAATTAATTAAAGGGTTTAATTAATTAATTTTTTATATGAAGAGGTTATTAAAAATGAGTGTTAATAAAAGAATAATTAATGCGATTATTGGTTTCGTTCTATATCTTGCGATAGCATATGGATTAGGACTTACAGGAGTGATTGATCCTACAGCTGCCAAGGGTATAGGCGTAGCGGTGTGGATGATATACTGGTGGGTTACAAGACCAGTTAATATCACAGTAACGGCACTTCTTCCAGCAGTGGTAAATGCGCTATTTAACATCGTGCCAATGGAGGATATCATTAGTCAGTATTCTTCAAGCAGTATTATTCTTATATTTGGTTCCTGCCTACTTACTGCACCATGGGCGGCAATCGGACTTGATAAGAGAATTTCCCTTAAGGCCTTATCACTAATCGGACCATCAATGAAGTCCCAGATAGCAGTATGGTTGTTAGCAGCAATCGTGTTATCCAACATGATGCCTAATGTTGTGGTAGTTGCAATATTTACACCAATTGCTGTATCAATGCTTAAGGCAGCAGGCTACGAAGATATTAAGAAATGTGAACCTGCTGTTCCAATTCTTTGTGCTATCGCCTGGGGTGCCCAGCTCGGGGGTGCTGGAACTCCACTTGGCGGCGCAATGAACATAACAGCGATTGATTTTATAGAGAAATTCACTGGCAAGGAGTTCATGTATGTAGATTGGATTATAAGAATGGTTCCATATACAGCCGTTGCAGCAATTGTTGTTCTTCTTATGATGATATTCAAGAAGAGGAAGGTTAACAGATTAGAGGGTACCAAGGAGTATTTCAAAGAAAGCTATGCAAAGCTTGGACCAATGAAGAGAGAAGAGAAGATAAGCTTAGTATTATTCATTATTGCTATGCTCGGTTCCTTCCTTCGTCCACTTTATGCTGACTTATTACCTGGACTTGTTCCTGCCTATTTATTCTTAGCAACAGGACTTATTAACTTCATAATAATTGCAGCTGATAAGAAGAGTATGCTGTTAGAGTGGGAAGGTGCACAGAAGGAAGTTATGTGGGGAATGCTTCTTTTATTCGCAGGTGGTCTTGCCCTAGGACAGATTCTAACTGGTTCTGGTGCAAATGATGTTATAGCAGACCTAATCTCTAAGATTAACCTTGGAGGAGGACTTGGCACAATCGCAATATTTGCAGTATTTGCATGTATCATATCAGAGATGACCAACTCCACCGTATCAGCGGCCGTCACCATACCAATTGTAATTGGTGTAACTACCAAGATGGGACTCAACCCAATACCGTATATCTTCACAACAGCCATGGCAATGAACTACGAATCCCTGCTTCCAGTAAGTGTAAGGGCTATCACCGTAAGTCATGGAATTGAACCAAATGTAATGATGAAGACAGGCTTCCCAATAACAATCGTTCGTATGCTGGTAGCCATTGTGTGCGGCTATCTAATGATGCTACTCTGGCCTGGCTTCGGAGAGCTGTAGGCTAAGAGGGCGCAAGAGGCAGAATTATTCTGAGGAGGCGGCTAGGACCTTTCGCTGGTACGTCTTCGGTAAGAATATATAAGAGATAACCTTGTAGGTTTAATTGAATATATACAAAAAAACGGCTTGCAATTCGACATCCTGTCGATGCAAGCCTTTTTTCAACGTCCTGTTGAAAAATTTTTTCTTTGGTTATCTCTAATATCTTCTAACCTTGACATAAGGCTACAAGGTCCTAGCCGCCTCCTCATCTCATTCTGCCCCTTGCGCCACCATATTACAGCTGCTGCAAGGTAGATAGAGCATTCTTTAGGATTACAGAAGAATAGTGCTCTGTGAAGTAGGCGTCGCTTCCAACGGAGAGATTCTGCTGCTGGCCGTATTCTGAGATTATGTTGCAGACTTTATTGAATTCCTCTGGGGAATGGTCTGACTTACTGATTACTAAGTAGTACTTCTTGTTATGCTTGTTCTTGTAGAGGGCATTTTCTCCGTGGTAGAAATCCCCAAGTACATTTGCAAGCTCGATAACATCATCAAGTGTATCGAATACGAATAGCTTAGTTACATCTATTGGAACCTCTACAACTGTCTTCTGGTCAGCATTCTTGCCAATGGCTTGGGCAACTTCTTTTGCCTTCTTGAAGAGGTCAATGATGTCGCTTGCAGAAGAGCGGGACTCATGTTCACGAGGCTCGTACTCTATCTCTTCTTCGTCATAGTCATAGTCAAGAAGATCATCTACATCTCCTTCGTAGTCTTCTATATCTTCAGTAAAACGAGAAAATCTTGTATCAAGCTCCTCTGGGTATTCTATCTTAGTCACAATAAGAACGATACTTTCGTCAGATATAGGTACAGCTTCAATCATAAGAGGGATGTCTTCTGCTTCGAATCCGTATTTGTAAGAGGCCCATTTAAGCATCTCTCTAAAGAGAGCCTTGGCCTTCTCAGTTCCGTAAGCAAGCTCGCTTAGCTTAATCTGGCGAAGCTCTAAATCTTCCTTGGTAAGTGTGCAACGTATCTGGTTATCGTTAATTTTTTCTATTTTCATAATGTCACACCCCCTTTATATCTCTACTCCTAATTTAATTATAAAGTAGAAAAAAACTCGTGTCTACTATGTGTGAGAAAATAGTTGTGACTATTTTGTGTTTGTGTCCAAATTCTTAACGAATTCTTAACAAATTCTTAAATTTTTATTAATTTTATATCAAAACTATTGCATATATATTTTGGGTTTGTTATATATTTATTCAGAGATGCTTCTTTCGAAAGAAGGAGGCGATTATCATTTATATTTCACAGAATTTATCTAATAAGTATGAAGAGCTTGAATTACTTCACGAATCAGCAACCAGCTCGGTAATACTTGTCAGACACAGGAGAATGAATCACAAGCGGGTAGTTAAGAGATTACCCAAGGCAAATGGTGATTCAACATCTATGAGAGAGGCTAAGCTCCTCTTGAATCTAAGACACCCCAACATACCCATACTATATGATCTTGAAGAAGATGAAGATTATTATTATATGGTTGAGGAATATATTGTTGGAGAGTCTATGGCAGATTATTTATATCTGCATCAAAGCATTTCCCATAGACAGCTTGTGAAGGTAGCAATAGAATTATATGACCTGTTGGAGTTTCTACATGGTCTTGCTAATCCTATCTGTTATCAGGATATGAAGCTTGAGCATATTTACTTATCTAATGGACGAATAGTTCTAATTGATTATGGCATATCAGCTTATCTAAGGGATAATGAGAATTCCACATACGGAACAATATCATATGCATCTAAGGCGCAACTAGCGGGCAAATGTGATACAAGTAATGACATTTTCAGTACGAAGGAAGCTCTTAGGAGAATATATGATAGCTCAGAGGAAAAAAGGGATATTAGAATCGAGCGACGACTTAGAACGGAAGAAAAAGTAAGCGCCGCAGAGGAAAAGAAGGCCTGGATTTTTCTAAATGAGAATATGAATAACAAGAAGAAGCATCTCGATGTGAAAATTGGTGTCGTTGGTAATGACACAGGAATAGGAGTGAGTCATATTGCTATGTCGTTATGTTCCTATCTCAATAATGCAGGATTCGTAAGCTATTATGAAGATAGCTGTGATGAGGGCACACTTGAGAAGATTATAGCTAAGGATAGAAGCTTTTATGAGAAGGATAATATTATATACCACGATTGTTTTAGGGCGTTTCGTCGAAGTGGCGAGGCAGTCTTAGAAGAAATTCCTCCCAGCGGGCTATATATCCGAGATTGTGGCACTAAGGTTGAGAGGGCTAAGGAGTGTGATTACATAGTATATGTTGTATCGTCTAGAGCGTACAAAAACAATGAATTACACAAAATAGTTCGGATGAATAACACAAAAGTCATAATTAACCCTGCTCAGATTAGAGTGGGTGTAGATGTAGCAAAGATACTTGGGAAGGCGGTATACGCATTTCCAATGGATGAAGACCCATTCTCTATAAGCAGGAAGAAGGACAAAATCTTTCGCAGAATTATTAATGGATGGTTAGATTAATGAGGAGTAAATTCACTGATAAGAAGAAAAGAAGTTATGGAATATTTGGCTTAGGCAGTACAAGGCTTGCCATCGCACTTGCTAATTATTATTGCAGCTACCTTAAGAAGAAGGTGGTGCTAGGTGAAGTAGGAGATGGTGGCATGGCAGACATTGCGACAGATACATACTCGGGGATTAAATCGAAATCTTTTGTGAGAAATAATATGGTTGGCTTTACGAGAATGAAGGTGGATTATTATCCGACCTTAAGTGAAGAAGAAGCATTGCATTTACTCGAAGAAGATGTGGACGTAGTAATACTAGAGTTCAAGATTATGAGCCATGATTATATGAATCTCTTTCGGCTATGTAGTCGCAGGCTTTTCCTAGGCGATATTGCATCATATAACAAGAGATCGCTTTGTTGCTATTTGCATCTATTTGAACATGACATGGTGGAAGTGGAAATCTATACATATGCTGTTCTTAAAGATGATAAGAAATGGTACGAGAACACATACAAGGATTCAAAGTATTCTGGGATATTGAACATTGCTCGGATAATAACTAATCCTGATAGATTAACGAAGGAAGATATATCCTTTCTTGGCAAAATAGGTTGCTGAATATTAACATGGAATAAATATATGAAAGGAGGGAGGGATTAGCGTGAGCATAGTGTTACGTCGTGAAGATTCTAATGTTTGCATGCTCGTGCGGTACATATATAGTTTAATAATTGGTAAGATAAATTATCTACTAGAAATATAGATGTAATAGAAGTGCCACTAGGAAGTCTTTTCCTGGTGGGCTTTTTTTGATATAATTTATTAGATGTGTCCTATGAAGAATCTAAGAGGTATTGTATGAACAAATTTAGCAAACTAATGAAGAATCTATTCACTGACAAGAGATTTATAATAGTACTTATTGCTCTTGTGGTGCTTGTTATTGCAGGTATAGTAATCTACAACATGAGATATTCACCTACAGAAGAAACCATGTCTCTTAATGATTACTATGAAGTCGAAGAAGGAGGTATGGCAGTAATTGTAGATGGTGCACTTGCTCCTAAAGAGGAAGGCGCAGCCAAGGGAATTGTCAGAGATAACACACCTTATGTGAAAATCTCATTTCTTAATGATGTGCTTAACGACAGATATGCTTATGACAGCCAGGATCACAATGTATGTTATTCAACCAAGGAAGGAACATACAAGGCCAATACTACAAGCAAGGGGTATACTTTCAAGGGACAAAATAAACCGACGAATTACATACCAGTTATTGAGGATAATGGCACAGCATATATTGCATTAGAATTTGTGAAGGATACTAACGGTGCAGAATACACATTTAACCAAGATCCTGCAAGAGCAGCTATATATACACCAGGGCGTGAAAGAGTGACTGCTGTTGCAAGAAAAGATGCTCCAATGAGAAGATTCGGTGGTAACAGGAGCAAGATTGTAGGAAATGTTAAGGAAGACGACAAGGTTACTGTGGTTGAAAACTATGGAAGCTGGAGTCAGATACTTACATCAGACGGCATCTTAGGATGCGTTGAGAACTCTACTCTTACCGACAAGGAAAATGAGAAGAATAAGACTACTGTTGCTCAGGAAAGTATGAAGCACAATCAGATGAATACTACTGTTCGACTAGGCTGGCACCAGTTATTTAGTAAGGCTTCTAACGGTGAAGTGCAGGGCTTAATTGCTGCAGCGCCAGGCTTAAATGTTATTAGTCCAACATGGATTCAGATTAAGGATAACAAGGGTGGAATCAATGATTTATCCTCCGCAGAATATGTTAATTTCTGCCACTCTAATAACGTCAAGGTGTGGACATTAGTAAGTAATATCGAGCACGATGTGAATGAAAGTCTGGTATTCAATACTGCTGCCTCAAGAGAGACACTTATTAACAATATAATTAATTCTGTAACAGCAGTTGGCTCTGACGGAATTAATATTGATATGGAATCGGTGGGAGATGCTAATGTAGGCGGATATATTGAGTTTATCAAGGAGCTGGCGCTAGAATGTCAGCAGCGAGGTTTGGTGCTTTCAATAGATAATTACAACATTAAGTCGGCAGATTATGATGTTGATATTCAGGCGAGATACGCAGACTATATTGTGTTATTTGGCTACGACGAGACATGGACAGGCGCAGGTAAGGCAGGCTCTAATAACTCTATGAAATTCGTCAAGGAAGGCGTGGAAGGAATGTTAAATTCCGGCGTGGATAATAAGCAGCTTATACTCGCAATTCCATTCTACACAAGACTTTGGGCTCAGAAGGGGGACAGTGTTACTAGCGAGACAGTAACTCTTAAGGGTACCCCAGCGCTACTTTCAAGCAATAATGCCCAGGCTACATGGCTTAATGACAACAAGGAGAATTACGCCACATGGCAAAACGGAGACACCACATATAGCATATGGATTGTTGACGACAAATCTCTTAAGGAAAGGTGTTCATACGTAGCTGATAAGAAGATAGCAGGTGTGGCCGCATGGAAGTTAGGTAATGAGACAACTGACATTTGGCAGATGATTAAGGAAACGGTTAAGTAAAATAATCAGACTTAATAGAGGAAACATTTATCCCCATCCATAGTTTTTCGTTGATTAGAAAGCGAAAAATGATATAATATCCCTATGGAAACTCTTGTACTTAAGGTTGATAAGTCGCCACAGGGGGAAAAAGCCCTTGATAAAGCGGCTGAAATAATAAAAGATGGAGGCCTTGTAGCATTTCCTACAGAGACGGTATATGGTCTTGGGGGAGACGCTAAGAATCCAAGGTCCAGCAAAAGAATATATAAAGCGAAGGGCAGACCTTCCGATAATCCGTTGATTGTACATATTGCTAATATGAGTCAGCTTGAGGAAATAGTTGAAGAGGTGCCTGAGGTGGCAAGGATACTGGCTGATAATTTCTGGCCAGGCCCTCTAACAATGATTCTTAAGAAGAATAAGGTGGTACCGAAGCAGACAACAGGTGGATTAGACACAGTGGCCATTAGGATGCCGAGTGATGAGATTGCAAGAGAGCTAATAATCAGAAGTGATTGTATGATAGCTGCTCCCTCTGCAAATGTGTCAGGAAAGCCAAGCCCAACGCTTGCTTCACATGTATATAAGGATTTGTCAGGTAAGATTGATGCAGTACTAGATGGTGGTGCTGCTATAATAGGATTAGAATCTACAATCATCGACCTGACTTCTGATATTCCAACAATTCTAAGGCCAGGCGCTATTACGAAGAATATGCTAGAGCAAGTAATAGGCCGAGTGGATATTGACCCTTCTATCCTAGAGAAGAAGGAGGCAGACAAGCCTAAGGCCCCGGGAATGCGATATAAGCATTATGCGCCGAAGGCAGAGCTTACAATAGTTGAAGGTAATTCATCGAAGGTAGTAGCTTATATTAATTCTCAGGTTAGGGAGAATGATAATAAGGGAATTAATACGGGAATAATTGCCACTAGTGAAAATGCTAATAAATACATCGGTGGCAATGTCAAGGAAGTAGGTTCCGCTGCTGATGAAGAAGGGATAGCTCACAATCTGTATAACATCTTAAGAGAATTTGATGATACAGATGTGTCTGTAATATATTCAGAAAGCTTCGATGGTGATGGCATTAGAGCCGCTGTTATGAATAGACTTCTTAAGGCAGCAGGATATAAGGTAGTAAGTGCTGACAGAGTAGCCATTAAGAGAATAATATTTGTAGGCAAGAACGGTTCTTCAAGAAGTCCTATGGCTGCTAGTATATTTGAATCCTTAGATGAAGATAAGGATTACGAGGTATTAGCAAGAGGCTTGTTAGTCCAGTTTCCTGAGCCCCTTAATCCTAAGACAGAAGCAGTGCTTGCAGGTAACGGCATTGAGATAGAGGAGTTTAGCGCTACACAGTTAAGCGATGATGACATTAACTCTTCCACCATAATATTTGCCATGGAGGAAACCTTAAGAAGCAAGGTGCTAGAAGGTTATGAGAAGGCAAATGAAGATAACACATTTACACTATCTTCATATGTGGGTGGTGAGCTCGAAATTCCCAATCCTTACGGAGGGGACCTGCAGTTATACGGACTGTGTTACGAAGTGTTGAAGGACACATTAACGAAATTAATAGATTTGCTTAAGCAAGAGAGGTAAGGTACATAATATGAGCGACAAAAGGACAGATTATATTAGCTGGGATGAGTATTTTATGGGAGTAGCAAAGCTATCAGGCATGCGCTCAAAGGACCCTAACACACAGGTAGGAGCATGTATTGTAAGTCAGGATAACAAGATTCTTTCCATGGGTTACAACGGATTTCCAACAGGATGCTCTGATGATGATTTTCCTTGGTGTCGTGAAGGTGACCCTCTCGATAACAAATATTTTTATACCACACATTCTGAGCTTAATGCCATTCTTAATTACAGAGGAGGTAGCTTAGAAGGCACAAAGCTATATGTGTCACTGTTTCCTTGTAATGAATGTGCTAAGGCTATCATTCAGGCAGGAATTAAGACCATTATATATGATTGTGACAAATACGCATCAACACCTTCTGTTATAGCATCTAAGAGAATGCTCGAGGCAGCGGGAGTTGAATTCTACAAATATGAGGCATCAGGCAGAAAGATATCGATTGAACTGTAGGTGAAGTCTTGAGAAAGAAGAAGAAAAATGAGATTGGACAGATGCTTGTTCTTCTTATGCAAATTGGAATAAGCATGCTGGTCCCTATTGCGCTTATGACGGCCTTAGCCTATTTTATAGCTGAGAAGACTGGCATTAAGTGGATAAGCGTGTTGCTATTTATAGTGGGAGCCGCTGCAGGTATGCGAAATGTATATATCTTAGTTAAGAAATATCTTAAGAAGCAGAAGGAACCCTATGAGATAGCAAGAGAAGAAGCTATTAGTAAAGAAGAGTCAGAAGATAAGAATAGAGAAGACAGGCAGGAAGAGGATAATGAAGAATCTAATTAAGAGATTAAAGCAGTTAAATCCATCTTTGCCCCTGTTACTTCTTGGAATATTCGTCTGGGGGCTCTTAGTACAGATAACAGGTATATGGTTTGTAGAGGACAAGATAAGGTATTCTACAGGAACCTGGATAGGTGTAGGACTTGCAGTATTTATGGCTGTTAATCTTGCCCTTGTTATAGAGTCGGCAGTTGATAACGGCTCGAAGGTTGGAGTATTAAGGTTTAAGTCGATTATCAGATATGTTGTGGTTATAATAGTATTTGCATTAATGGTATATTTCGACTTAGGCAATTGGATTAGCGCATTTATAGCAATGATGGGGCTAAAGGTAAGTGCTTATGCACAGCCTTTAATTATAAAGATAATTCATAAAGAAAGAATCTAGTAAAGGAGGTGAAAATGTGAATGGACTAATTCTGGCGGATGCGTCAGCAGATAATATAGATTTTATGATACATGGTCTTTTTTCATATAATCTATTCGGACATGAGCTCTGGATTACAACAAGTCATGTATGTATTTTGATTGTTATGCTGGTTCTAATTGGTTTTGCAATCGTTGCCAATCGGAAGTTAAAGCACGCTAAAGAAGTTCCTGAAGGCTTGCAGAATGTTGTTGAGCTTATGGTGGAGAAGCTTCAGGGAATGGTAGGTAATACCATGGGTAAGCATGCACCTAAGTTTTCTAACTGGATTTTTACAATATTTGCATTTATCCTTATAAGCAACATATCAGGTCTATTTGGACTTAGACCGCCAACAGCGGATTATGGTACTACGTTGGCATTAGCACTCATAACATTCGTGCTTATCTGGTTTAACACATTTAAGCATAATTCTCTCAAAGAGATATGGGTTGATAAGTGTTCACCGCTACCACCTTGGTTGCCAATCTGGCTCCCAATTAACTTGATTGGAGATATTGCGGTGCCAATATCACTTTCATTGCGTTTGTTTGCCAATGTACTTTCAGGAACCGTTATGATGGCCCTTGTGTACGGTTTGTTAGCGAAGATAGCATATGTATGGCCAGCAGCGCTACATGTATACTTCGATTTGTTCGCAGGAGGAATTCAGACGTACGTATTCTGTATGTTAACAATGACATACATTTCTAATGCAATCGGAGACGATGATTAGGAAACAATGATTTAATTATTTAGGAGGATTTTAACAATGAATATTACAGGTGAAGAATTAATTTTGGCATGCTCAGCTATCGGTTCAGGTCTAGCAGTTATGGCTGGTATCGGTACTGGTATTGGACAAGGTAATGCGGCTGGTTCTGCAGCTGCAGCAGTTGGTAGAAACCCAGGTGCTAAGTCAGATATTACAGGTACTATGTTACTTGGACAGGCCGTTGCCGAGACAACAGGTCTTTATGGTCTATTAGTAGCTATGTTACTTCTTTTCGTAAAACCACTTGTAGGCTAATTCCTATT
Source organism: uncultured Lachnospiraceae bacterium (assembly GCA_900316395.1). GTDB lineage: Bacteria > Bacillota > Clostridia > Lachnospirales > Lachnospiraceae > RUG191. The sequence continues at coordinate 11,789 of ONCT01000039.1, forward strand.
AGTTGGTACAGAAAGGAGGTAAGTAGCTAATGGAAAGGTTATTCAATCTAGACGCCCAGCTACTACACGATAGTGCGTTACTTGCTATATCAGTATTTGTGCTATTCCTGTTCTTATCTTATCTGTTATGGAATCCTGCCAAGAAGCTATTGCAGGATCGTAAGGACAAGATAGCTAGTGATATTGCACAGGCTACTGACGATAAGGAAGCAGCAGCTAAGCTTAAGGCTGAATATGAGGCTAAGCTTAAGGATATTGATAAGGAAGCTGACATAATTCTATCAGAAGCTAGGCAGAAAGCTTTGAAGAATGAGACGAAGATAGTAAATGAAGCTAAGGAAGAGGCATCGCGAATTATTGCGAGAGCTCGTGAAGAAGCAGTGCTTGAGAAGAAGCGTGTTGCAGACGAGATGAAGCAGGAGATGGTTACAATCGCTGCTCTTATGGCCAAGAAGGTCGTATCTGCTAACATCGATACTTCAGTACAGGATTCCTTAGTTGATGAAACATTAAGAGAGATGGGTGATTCTACATGGCAAAGTTAGTATCAAACGTATACGGAGACGCATTGTTTGATTTGGCTATTGAGCAGGATAGAATCGATGATTTTTCTGAAGAAGCCAAGGTTATTATCGAGGTTTTAGAAGAAAATGAAGATCTGTCGAAGATGATGTGTCATCCGAAAATCGATAAAGATGAAAAGACCCGCGTGGTTGAGAACATTTTCAAGGGGCGCGTTAGTGACGAGATTGTTGGACTAATGGTGATGGTTATTGAAAAAGACCATTTCAAGGATATGGAAGACATCTTTGAGTACTACATAAGCAGGGTTAAGGAATATAAGAACATTGGTGTGGCTTACGTTAAGACACCTAGTGAGCTTTCTGATACTCAGAAGAAGAATGTAGAGAAGAAGCTTCTTGATACTACCGATTATGTATCATTTGAGATGAACTATGAAGTAGAACCCGATTTAATCGGAGGTATGGTAATTCGTATTGGCGACAGAGTTGTGGATAGCTCTGTTAAGACGAAGTTGTACGAATTGTCGAGACAAATGTCCAAAATACAGTTGAAAGTAGGTGAAACCGCTCCATGAATTTAAAACCAGAAGAGATTAGCTCAGTAATTAAAGAGCAAATGCAAAGATATGCTTCTCAGTTGGAAGTGGCGGATGTTGGTACTGTTATTCAGGTTGCCGACGGTATAGCCAGAGTTCACGGACTAGAGAAGGCAATGCAAGGTGAATTGCTAGAGTTTCCCGGCGAAGTATATGGAATGGTATTGAACTTAGAGGAAGATAACGTTGGTGCCGTATTACTTGGAGATCATCGTAATATCAATGAGGGAGATACTGTTAAGACAACAGGACGTGTTGTAGAGGTACCAGTAGGTGACGCTATGCTTGGTCGTGTTGTTAACGCACTTGGCCAGCCTATAGATGGCAAGGGACCAATCGAAACTAGCAGTTTCCGTCAAATAGAAAGAGTTGCGCATGGTGTAATTGCAAGAAAATCAGTTGATACACCATTGCAGACAGGTATTAAGGCTATTGATTCCATGATTCCAATCGGAAGAGGACAAAGAGAGCTTATCATCGGTGATAAGCAGACTGGTAAGACAGCAATAGCAATTGATACAATTATTAACCAAAAAGGACAGGGTGTAAAATGTATCTATGTAGCAATAGGTCAGAAAGCATCTACAGTTGCAAGTATTGTTAAGGAATTAGAAGAATTCGGTGCAATGAGTTATACAACAGTTGTTGCATCAACAGCTTCAGAGCTTGCTCCACTTCAATATATCGCACCATATGCAGGATGTGCTATTGGTGAGGAATGGATGGAGAATGGTGAAGATGTACTTGTAATCTATGATGATTTGAGTAAGCATGCTACTGCTTATCGTACACTTTCATTATTGCTTCGTCGTCCACCAGGACGTGAGGCTTACCCTGGTGATGTATTCTATCTTCATTCAAGATTATTAGAGAGAGCATCAAGACTTAGTGATGCATTAGGTGGAGGTTCACTTACTGCGTTACCTATTATTGAGACACAGGCTGGTGACGTTAGTGCATATATTCCTACTAACGTAATCTCCATTACTGATGGTCAGATTTACTTAGAGACAGACGCATTTAACGCTGGATTTAGACCTGCTATTAACGCTGGTTTATCTGTATCCCGTGTAGGTGGTGCTGCTCAGATTAAGGCTATGAAGAAGATAGCTGCTCCTATTCGTGTGGAATTAGCACAATATAGAGAGCTAGCAAGCTTTGCACAATTTGGATCAGAATTAGATGCTGATACAGCTGAGAAGCTGGCACAAGGTGAGAGAATTCGTGAGATGCTTAAGCAACCACAATACGCTCCAATGCCAGTTGAATATCAGATTATGATTATCTTCGCAGCTACACAGAAATACTTACTCGATATACCTGTAGAAGATGTACAAGGGTTCGAGAAGGCTCTATTTGAATATGTTGATACTAAGTATCCTGATATTCCAGCGACAATTCGCGAAAAGAAGGAAATTGATGACGATACTAAGGCAGCATTAATTAAGGCTATTGAGGAGTGTAAGGCTGATTACAAGTAGGTAAGGTGAAAGGTGGTAAAGTATTATGGCTTCTATGAGAGACATAAAACGAAGAAAAAAGAGTGTTTCCAGCACTCAGAAAATCACTAAAGCCATGAAGCTTGTATCTACTGTAAAATTGCAAAAAGCAAAGACAAAAGCAGAGAATACCACACCGTATTTTAACTATATGTACAATACAGTATGTTCAATGCTTGATAAGGCCGGAGCAATTAATCATCCATATCTTCAGGCAGGAGAATCTAATAAGAAGGCAATTGTTACAATTTCTTCTAACAGAGGACTTGCAGGTGGATATAACAGTAATGTTATTAAGTTAATTACTGGTAGTGGTATTGCGAAGGAAGAGATTTTGCTTTATACAATTGGTAAGAAAGCCCATGATGTGCTTGATACAAAGGGTTACGAAGTAGCCAGCGAACACGACCAGGTAATGGAAGCGCCAACTTACGCAGATGCTATGGAGATTAGTAAGGAAGTGCTTGATGCATTTACCAATGGAGAAGTGGGAGAAATCTATCTTGCATATACGCATTTTAAGAATACGGTAAGTCATGAACCTAAGCTTCTTAAGCTTCTTCCAGTTGAGATTAACGAGGAAGACAAGAAGACGGATGATGAAGATTCTAAGGATGATAAGATGCTTATGAACTTCGAGCCTAATCCAGAGGAAGCTTTAGACATGATTGTTCCAAAGTATATTACAAGTCTTATATACGGAGCTTTAGTTGAAGCTGTTGCTTCAGAAAATGGAGCTCGTATGCAGGCCATGGATTCTGCTACAAATAATGCAGAAGACATTATTAGTGATTTAACATTGAAGTATAATAGAGCTCGTCAGGGATCAATTACTCAGGAACTTACAGAGATTATTGCAGGTGCTGAGGCTATATCTTAGACGACTTTCGAGATTAAACTTAAGGAGTAAAAAATAATGGCAGAGAATAATATTGGAAAAATTACTCAGATTATTGGTGCCGTACTTGATATCAAATTCCAGGAAGGTAATCTTCCAGAAATCAATGATGCTATTAAAGTTACCATGAATGATGGTAAGGTATTAGTAGTAGAGGTAGCACAGCATCTGGGTGATGATACTGTTAGATGTATTGCCATGGGACCTACGGACGGACTTGTTCGTGGTATGAAGGCAGAGGCAACAGGTGCGCCAATAACTGTTCCAGTAGGTGAGTCTACATTAGGTAGAATTTTCAACGTATTAGGTGAACCTATTGATGAGCAGGCTGCACCAGAGACTGATGCTTATTTGCCAATTCATAGAAAAGCTCCTTCTTTCGAGGAGCAGGCAACATCACAGGAGATGTTAGAGACTGGTATCAAAGTAGTAGATCTTCTTTGTCCTTATCAGAAGGGTGGTAAGATTGGACTATTCGGTGGTGCCGGTGTAGGTAAGACAGTACTTATTCAGGAATTAATTCACAACATCGCTACAGAGCATGGTGGATACTCAGTATTTACTGGTGTAGGCGAGCGTACACGTGAAGGTAATGATTTGTATTTCGAGATGAAGGAATCAGGAGTTATTGACAAGACCTGTATGGTATTCGGTCAGATGAACGAGCCACCTGGAGCTCGTATGAGAGTTGGTCTTACAGGACTTACAATGGCTGAGTACTTCAGAGATGAAGGTGGTAAGGACGTACTACTTTTCATTGACAATATCTTCCGTTTTACACAGGCTGGTTCAGAGGTTTCGGCTTTGCTTGGTCGTATGCCTTCAGCCGTTGGTTATCAGCCAACACTTCAGACAGAGATGGGTGCTTTGCAAGAGCGTATTACATCAACAAAGAATGGTTCAATTACATCAGTACAGGCTGTATATGTGCCTGCCGATGACTTAACTGACCCTGCTCCTGCAACAACATTTGCCCACTTAGATGCAACAACAGTACTTGAGCGTTCAATCGCAGAGTTAGGTATCTACCCAGCGGTTGACCCACTAGGTTCTACATCCCGTATCCTTGATCCTCGTATCGTAGGACAGGAGCATTTCGAGGTTGCACGTGGTGTACAGGAGATTCTTCAGAAGTACAAAGAGCTACAGGATATTATCGCAATTCTAGGTATGGACGAGTTATCAGAAGAAGATAAGTTAGTAGTAAGCCGTGCCCGTAAGGTACAGAGATTCTTATCACAACCATTCTTCGTTGCTGGTCAGTTCACAGGCTTAGAAGGAAAATACGTTCCTATTAACGAGACTGTTCGTGGATTCAAGGAGATTCTTGAAGGAAAGCATGACGACATTCCTGAAGGACACTTCCTGAATGCAGGTTCTATTGACGAAGTTCGAGCTCGTATGCAGTAAGGGGTGAGGCTATGGCTAATATAGTAGATGTTGAAATCATTACCCCTGATAGAGTGTTCTATTCGGGTAAGGCAACTATGATAGAATTTAATACTACTGAAGGTGAGATAGGAGTACTTCCTAATCACATAGCTCTTACAACTGTAATTGCCCCAGGAATAGTAACAATTTCTACTGAGGAGGAACAGATTAAGGCAGCAGTTCATGCAGGATTTGCTGAGATTCTTCCTGACAAGGTTACGCTTCTGGCAGAGATAGCAGAGTGGCCGGATGAGATTGATGTTAAGAGGGCTCATGCTGCAGAAGAAAGAGCGAGAGAGAGACTTGAGAAAAAAGAGGCTAATTTAGATGTAATGAGGGCGGAGATTGCCCTTAAGAAGGCTCTGGTAAGACAGAACCTCAAAGTATAATATTCATTGTTTTTATAATATTTTGGCTTGGTGCTTTTTGGTACCAGGCCTTTTTTGTATGTTGCGTTTTGACGTAGTCAAAATGCTACACGTCGAGCGCTTTTTTGCGAAGCAAAAACTAGAATGCGCGAGACTCCTTTTGTACGAATATAACTTGCATAAATCATATATTCGTGGTTAAATAAGGCTTATGGATGTTAAGATGAGTAACAAGACAAGGGGCATACTGTCCTTCATAATGGGGATTATATGCAGTGTGGGGATTCAGCTGTCTTTAGTAGCCGTGGCTACGGAGGAGAATTCGGAGATAGATTTCTCTAATGACTTAATTGTAGCAGTCCGTACATTTTATTTGTCTATGCGTTCATCCAGACTAACCCTTGTGCTTCTTGCAATCTGCCTTGCTGTAATAATATATCAGGGCAGCAAGATATTACTTGAGAAATGGCAGTGCGTTGTTCTAATGGTGTTCTCTGCCTTCTTTTCTTTTATGCAAGTTATTGCAATTTCCCTAAAGGAAGATGACAGCCTAGAGTATGTGTATGGCAGTGGAGTTAATATAATTCGCTCCCTGTTTCATGGGCTATGTCTTGCCATAGTTACCTATATGGTTCTTAAGATAGTGGTGGTGCTAATTAGGAGGTATTGTATACAGAAGGCTTTAGCACCAAGCAAGATAACCTGGAAGAATTCTCTTATTATGGGAGGATTATTTGTAATAGCCTGGATTCCGTATTACATTCTATTTTTCCCAGGTACTGCAAATGTTGATACAGTAGTACAGTTAATGCAAAGCTTCGAGATACCAAGCTATATTAACAAAATAACAACGATTCATCCACCAGAGACTTATTATACTAATCATCATCCATTTGCCACAACTATGCTGTTTGAGCTATTTTTTAAATTAGGATTAAACGTATTTGGAGATATAAATATTGGCGTTGCAATCTATGTTTTCTTACATATGCTGTTTCTTGCCGCTGTATTTACCGTTGCGTTGCAATATTTACGACATATAGGAATAACGAAGAAGAGGCTATTATTCATTCAATTAGTAATAATGTTCCTTCCTATATTCCCAATGTACGCTATATGTATGGTTAAGGACACATTGTTCTCAGCCTTTTTGCTGCTACTTATGATTATGATGTATGAAATAGCAAGAACCAACGGGGAATGCTTCAAGAAATGGTGGTTTGACCTATTCTTAGCACTAGACTGCGTGTTGATAATGCTGACGAAGAATTATGGAATGTATATTATCATAATTGTTGCCGTAGTATACGCAATAGTTTATAGGAAGTACATTTTGCAGGTGTTGGCTTCATTTGTGCCAATAATACTAGTGTATCAATTCCTATGGATATCAGTGCTGCTGCCACTGTGGAATGTGGCTCCAGTAGGAAAGCAGGAGGCACTAAGCGTGCCATTTCAGCAGACTGCGAGATATGTATCCGAATATGGCGAAGAGGTTACCGAGGAAGAGAAGGAAGCAATTAATGGTGTGCTTCCTTACGATAAGCTTAAGAAATTATATGAACCAATGTTAAGCGATTGGGTTAAAGAGAAGTTCAATCAGGATGCTACCAGCGAAGATATGAGCAGATACTTCAGCGCGTGGTGGAAAATGTTCTTAAAGCACCCGGACGTATATATTGAATCTATACTTAATAATACATATGAATACTGGTATATAGACAAGATATCGGATCTTGAATACTATGAGTTCGAGCCGTATCTACAAAAGCATGACCCAGATAAGCAGTATGAAGAGCTATATGTAACTAATAATTACAACACAGGCGGAGAACGATTCGCAGTATATCAATTAATACTAATGCTTGAAAAAACACCTGTTGTGAATATATTTGCCTCTCTTGGACTGCTTCCGTGGCTGATATTATTCATGATTATATTTAACATTTTCCAGAAAAGGGGAAAATATATACTTACTTATCTAGTGCCAGTTATAATATATGCAATATGTATGGTGTCACCAGACAATGGCAATTCAAGATATATTATGCCAGTAATATTTGCTCTGCCGTATCTGATTGCGCTTTTCTTTAGGCCGATAAGCGATGAAGAGATACAGTTTAATGAACAGATAAATAGCAAAACAAATGATAAGAACTAATTACATTTTTTATTGTTAGACAACGCGATTATCTGTTATAATATACAAGAATATATGGAAAGTAGGGATTGAATATGGCAATAGATATCGATCGTGAGAAGGAAAGAGAATTAGACGACCTTTATTCGAGGGTTAGAAAAATTGAGCAGGAGAAGCAGCAGCTACAGGATAAGATACAGAAGCTGGAAGTAGAAGAATTGAAGTATAAGAATAGAATCAATGAGATTAATGACGATAACTACGTGGAGAGAAAATTGCAGTTGTTGTATGATCAGAAGCACGAGAACAAGAGATAGTCAGAGAATAAGCAGGATAAGGAATTAGTCGTATCCTGCTTTTTTATTTAGGTCATTAGTTAGAATAGTAATATATCTAGGCGCAATCTCTTGAAATTGCGCTGGATTCATTGTATACTAAATAGGTTGTATTGTGAGAAAAAATAGGAGAATAATCAATGGGAATTAGCGTAGCATTGCTTGCTTACAAGGAAGAAGAGAATCTTAAGATTTTACTACCGCAGATTATTGAAAATGTAGAAAAGTGTGGAGAGGAATACGAGATAATAATCGTTGATACTGAAAAGCCTCTAGACAACACTAAGGATGTGTGCGACAAGTTCGGCGCAAGGTACATTAATCAGGAGATGCCTGGCTTCGCAGGAGCTTTTAAGACAGCTATTAAGTATGCGAAGAAGGACAAATTCTTAATAATGGATTCTGATGGATCCCATCCACCAGTTGCAATTCCAGCAATCCATAAGAAGTTTGTTCAGGATAAATGCGATGTTGTAATAGGTTCTCGTTATTGTAAGGGAGGCAAGACTAATGATGCCAAGTCGTCTCAGATAATGAGTCATCTTCTTAATTTTGCATATCGCGTTGTACTCGGTCTTCGTGCCAAGGATTTGTCAACGGATTATCGTATGTATCATACGAAACAGTTAAAGAGGGTTAAGCTTAAGTGTAGGAATTATGATGTGTTAGAAGAAGTACTTCTTATGCTACAGCTTAATAAGAAGAATCATAGATTAAAATTTGGCGAAGTACCAATTAATTTCCAGAAGAGAATGTATGGCGAGTCTAAGAGAAGATTGCTTCCATACATTGCAACATTTATATCAACACTAGTTAGATTGTTCTTCGTTAGAGTTAAAGCTGGTTTTCCAAAAAGAAGTAGGTAGATTGACAAGATGAGTAAATTATTAAAGCAAATACTAAGGTTTGCCGTCGTAGGCGGAATATCATTTGTTGTTGATTTTGTTATAACAAATGTTGTTGCCTTATTAATCAGAAATATTGGATTTGATGCCACTACAGCAGCAATGATGGGTGCATTGGTTGGTTTTATTGTATCAATCATTGTTAACTATCTGTTGAGTATGCATTGGGTCTTCACTAGAAAAGACGACATGAATCGCGGCAAGGAGTTCATTATCTTCGTAATCCTAAGTCTTATTGGACTTGGATTAAATGAGCTTATTATCCTAGGCTGCATGTATTTGATTAACAACGTTGGCTGGTGTGGAGCATTCACTCAGTGGTGTCTAG
>ONCT01000032.1:0-11925 GCA_900316395.1 uncultured Lachnospiraceae bacterium
GTCATTGTATTCAGCTGATTCCTTGTCTAAGGTGATATCAATTCTATCCTTTAGCTTGCAGGCAACAAGGAATTCTTCTAGATTGTTAAGACTAGGCACACTTCTCCTATATCCGAGATACAGTAGTCTCTTCTCTACATCTTCATCGTCTATAATATCTATAAAAGCATCTGTGTGGAAAATGTTATTAGCCTCGATGAAGTTCTCCTGGCAAAGCCTACCAAAATCATCAAGGGAATTAATCTCTCCAATTGAAGACTTAATTGTCTTACGCACAAACGTAATCTTTATAGGGATTTCAAGAGTAGAACCATTGCCCACAACAATAAAGCAACCTTCTAATATATCATTTTTCTTAAAGTTGCTATGCTTAAGGGAATATTTAATTGTACTGCGAACTCCATCGAACTGATAATCTCTCGTAATAATGTATGGATTAGTAGAATATATAACTCCTCTAATGGATTGGTCATCCTCTCCGAATATATCAAATGAGCCTTCTAACTTCGCTCCCACATCTAAAGTAATATCTATTTTATCAACAGAGCTTGCAATATTAATTTGTCGAGAATCGAACTGCCCTTCAGACAATCGATATATCTTCTTACGCAAAACTTGCTCCCACCTTTGTATCTATGTATTATCTACACTTGATTTTTTGACATTTTCACATATAATGAATTATAAACTATTTGCATAGTTTTTACAATAAACTTATCCATATATTGTGACTCTTTGCAAGTTACTGCACATTATATTGAAAAAGAGAGGTAAAATGAGTTGAAGAACGATTATTATTTTCATGGAAGCGATATAGAAAAAATCAAAGAAAAATATAAGATAAAAAACGAAGAAATTATTAACTTCGCAGCTAATGTTAATCCGTTAGGCATTTCACCACAGCTAAAGGCAGAATTATCTAATCATATGGATATAATCACAACATATCCTGATAGGAATTATACCAGCCTCAAAAAATCTATAGCAGACTATGTAGGCACGAATACAGAGAATATTTTAGTAGGTAATGGAACTTCTGAACTTATATCATTGTTTATTGAGATTATTAATCCTAAGAAAGCCATGATAATTGGTCCAACATATTCAGAATATGAGAGAAAAGTTACCTTAATGGGCGGAAATGCATATTATTTCCCTCTTCATGAGGATGAGGACTTCAAGCTGGAGGCTGATTGTCTAATTGACAAGCTCGACAGAAGCATTGATATGCTAATAATGTGCAACCCTAATAACCCAACATCTTCCTGTGTGGACCTTGTAACAATCAGGAAAATACTAGATGCTTGTAAGGAAAACCATATTTATGTTCTTATCGATGAAACCTACATAGAATTCGTAACATCAATCGATGCGTATTCTGCAGTATCTCTATCAGAATACTACAATAATGTAATTATTCTTCGAAGTACATCGAAATTCTTTGCTTCACCAGGACTGCGTCTTGGTTATGCAATTATTGGAAATACAGACTTAATCTCTAAGATTAATCAAAATAAGAATCCTTGGATGATTAATTCTATTGCTGCCAAAGCAGGTGAAATAATGTTCGCTGATAGTAAATACATTAAGGACACCTCTGATTTAATTAACAAGGAAAGAGACTTTATGTATAATGCATTCCTTGCAACAGATGGTTTCAAGCCTTACAAGCCTTATGCCAACTTCATGCTAGTTAAAATCAACAAGCCTGACATTACAAGCAAGGATATATTCGAAGGTGCAATTAACAATCATCTTCTAATAAGAGATTGCTCTACCTTCCCATTCCTTAACAACAACTACTTCCGCTTCTGCTTCATGGAGCACGAAGATAACTTGAAACTATTAGATTGTATTAGAAGTATATAGGAATAATATAAGCCTGGCACTATAAACAACTCCCCGCCACTAAGAATGTGGCTTGGGAGTTTTTATAGCGCCAGGCTTTGCTTTAGTTTATAATATTAGAATTCTGCACCTAAGTTATCCATGGTGTCTATTATGATTACGCAATCCTGAAGCATGTACTTAATCATGAGCTTCATAATATCTTCAGGAATCTCTACACTTCCATTAGTATATGGCCTGTCAGAGCTTAAACACTTAATGAATATCTGAGAGCCTTTGCCAGCATCTTCTTCATCATTGAAGTTAATACCAACCATAAATTGGTCTTCATACTCTAATTCATATAAATGCTCACTAGTCTGTTCATCAAGTTCAGGATACTGTCTTAGATTAACAAATGAATTAAATGGAATGTCACCATCTGTCTCTCCAGTCCAATATATAACATCTATAGCCGATGTATAAGGTGTCTTAACTCCTGGACTAGGTGCAATACCACAGTTTCTCTTAATGCGATATCTTCCAATAGGAGTCTTATCACTGCCTTCTTTATGCTCTTCGTCAAGAACCATTCCATTCTTACCAATTACACCTGGCGTTGAAAGTATCTGCTTCCAGTTGCCTTCCTTGTCCTTATTATGCAATGACACATAAGCAGTAGATTTATCCATCCCCATTCCAGCAACAATTAATAGCTGATTCTTATCTTCTATGTCAGGCAGCTTCGTAACCCAATCAGGGGAATCCACCTCGTCTTGTATTGACGAATGAAGATATACCTCGGCTTGCTGCTTCTCAGGATCATTCTCTCTAACGCCATCACATCCAACAAGCATTATACACATTAGAGCACATATTGATATTACTAATACACGCTTTTTCATAACTCAAACCCTATAAACCCCACAATATTAAAATACTAGAATTCTGCTCCAAGATTATCCATAGTATCAATTAAAATGACACAATCCGACATTACATTTTGAATAAGAATCCTCATTATATCCTCCGGAACTTCCACGCTTCCGTTAGTATATGGCTTCTCGCTATCGAAGCATTTTATGAACATCTTAGTACCCTTACCAGGCTGTTGTTCCTTATTGAAGTCGAAGGATATGCAGTACTGGTCTTCATATTCTAAGTCATATAGATGCTCGCTGGTCTCCTTGTCAAGCTCTCCATATTGAAGAATACTTACGAATTTATTAAATGGAATATCACCATCAGGGTCAGTCTCACCTGTCCAATATGACGAATCTGATGCAGATGTGTACGGAGTCTTGAAACCAGGACTAAAGGCAATTCCCACAGGTCTTACAACATTATAAGTACCAATAGGTGTCTGCTCGCAGTCACTTGTATGGTCCTTGTCAAGACACATACCATTCTTGCCAATAACTGCAGGAGTTGTAACTATCTGCTTCCAATTCCCCTGCTCATCCTTAGTATGTAAAGACACATAAGCTGTTGATTTATCCATACCCATTCCAGCAACAACTAGTAGCTGGGTGGCATCCTCCGCTGCAGGTAGCTTCTTAACCCAATCTGGCGAATCTACCTCACGCTGAACAGATGAATGTAGGTCTACCGACTCTTGCTGCTTCTGTGGATCTTCAGCATGCATTTCAGAACAACCCACAAGTCCAACACACATTAATGCGCAAATCAAAATAGCAAATATTCGTTTATTCATAGCCTATTACCTCATTATGTCGACTCTAAAACTCTGCCTTAAGGCTCTCCATTGTATCAATTACTACTACACAATCCTTATCAACATTCTTCATGATTAGTTGCATAATATTCTCTGGAACAGCAACGCATCCGCCAGTATATGGCTTCTGTGGTCCAAGACAATGCAAGAATATTGCAGAGCCTCTTTTTGGTGTTCCTTCTTCATTAAAGCTTATATTCAAGCAATACTGATATTGATATTCGTAATCAATTATATGTTCACTATCATCCTTATTAAGATTAGGAACTTGCTTGATATCTACCATCTGATTATATTGGTTATTAACATCACCTGACCAATATGTATCATCATTAACCTTGGTATATGGTATAGCACATCCTATATCATCAGCTATTCCAAATGCTTTATTAAAATGATACGTTCCAATTGGTGTCTGATTACATCCTTCAACATGGGCTGCATCAGCACATAGTCCATTCTTACCAACAAAAGCAGGGGAAGATAGAATCTGCTTCCAATTACCACTATCATCCTTCTTATGCATAGACACATAAGCAGTAGTCTTATCCATTCCCATTGCAGCAACAACGAATAACTGCTTTGCATTAGCCGCAGCAGGAAGATTCTTAACCCAATCTGGCGAATCAACCTCATGCTGTATAGAAGAATGAATGTCAACCTTTGTCTTAGCATCAACCTTGCTAAGATCTGGCTCACTATCACCACCGCCACAGCCTACTAAGGCTAATCCCATAACGGCAATCAACGACACTACAATAATGACCTTCTTGTTCATATATCTACCCCACTTTCTGTCCAAATGTATATTTTAATAATACATTGAAATTATGCCAAAAACAAGCAATTATTGAAAATGTTCAATTATGCCCTTAGCAGCCTGTTTACCAGCTCCCATAGCCAGAATAACTGTAGCTGCACCTGTTACAGCATCACCACCTGCATATACTCCATCCTTAGATGTTGCGCCAGTATCCTCTGTTGCAATAATACATCCTCTCTTATTAACCTCAAGTCCTTTAGTTGTGCTTGAAATAAGTGGATTAGGAGATGTTCCAAGTGACATAATAACAGTATCTGCTTCAATCTCATATTCACTACCTGGAATCTCTACAGGGCGACGTCTTCCTGACTCATCAGGCTCACCTAATTCCATCTTAATAATCTTAATTCCTGATACCCAGCCTTCTTCATTAGTTAATATCTCAGTAGGATTCTGTAATAAGTCAAATATTACTCCCTCTTCCTTAGCATGATGTACTTCTTCTACTCTTGCAGGAAGCTCCTTCTCTGAACGACGATATACTACATGTACTTCTGCGCCAAGTCTAAGTGCTGTTCTAGCGGCATCCATAGCAACATTTCCACCACCAACAACTACAACCTTCTTACCACGCCAGATTGGTGTATCATAATCCTTGAAAGCCTTCATAAGATTGTTACGAGTTAAGAACTCATTAGCAGAGAATACGCCCATTGCCTGCTCACCAGGGATTCCCATAAATCTTGGAAGACCAGCGCCAGAGCCGATAAATACGGCCTCGAAATTCTCTTCTTCAATAAGCTCATCAATAGTAATTGACTTACCAACAATAACATTAGTCTCAATCTTAACACCAAGGTTCTTAACATTCTCAACTTCCTTAGCAACAACTGCTTCCTTAGGAAGACGGAATTCTGGAATACCATATACTAATACTCCACCTGCCTCGTGTAATGCTTCGAATATCGTTACATCGAATCCTGCCTTAGCTAAGTCTCCTGCACAAGTAAGACCAGCAGGGCCTGAGCCAATTACAGCAACCTTGTGACCATTCTTATTAGGATTCTCCTTAGGCTTAATTCCATTCTCACAAGCCCAATCAGCAACAAATCTCTCAAGCTTACCGATTGAAATAGGGTCACCCTTAATACCTCTTATACATTTACCCTCACACTGACTTTCCTGTGGGCACACACGACCACATACTGCAGGAAGGGCACTTGACTCAGAGATAACCTCATAAGCCTTCTCGAAATTACCATCCTTAACCTGCTCTATGAATGCTGGGATATTAATTGATACAGGGCATCCCGTAATACATTTTGCATTCTTACAATTAATACATCTTGTTGCCTCGTCCATTGCTTCTTCCTTAGTATATCCAAGGCACACTTCATCAAAGTTAGTAGCTCTAACCTTAGGGTCCTGCTCACTAACTGGAACTTTCGTTAATACATCAACTGCCATTATTTGTCACCTCCACAATTTCCGCAACCACCATGGTGGGTATCTCCTTCTTGTAACTGTAGCATCTTCCTTCCTTCTTCAGTCTTGTACTGAGCTGCTCTTGCCATAGCTTGTGGAAAATCTACAAGATGACCATCAAATTCAGGTCCATCAACGCAGGCGAATTTCACTTCATCTCCTACCATCAATCTACATGCTCCACACATACCTGTTCCATCAACCATAATAGGGTTCATAGATACGATTGTGTGTATTCCTAAGTCCTTAGTTAATAGACATACGAACTTCATCATAATCATAGGTCCAATTGCAACGCAGTGGTCATATGTCTTGCCTTCATCAACAAGGGCTTGTAACTGCTGACATCCATTTCCATGAAAGCCATAAGAACCATCATCAGTTGCAATATATAATTCTGTTGCAACCTCTCTCATCTCATCCTCATAGAATAAGATTTCCTTAGTTCTTGCACCAATAATTACTGTTGTATCTACGCCATGCTCCTTAAGCCATTTAACCTGAGGATATACAGGTGCTGTACCAACACCACCAGCAATAAATACAATCTTTTTCTTCTTAACTTCATCAAGATTCTCTTCAATACATAGATCTGATGGATTACCAAGTGGACCAACGAAATCCATAAATCCATCACCCTCTTCAAGTTCTACCATTCTAGTTGTAGATGCTCCTACAGACTGGAACACAATTGTAATTGTTCCCTTCTGTCTGTCGTAATCACAGATTGTAAGAGGAATTCTCTCACCCTCTTCATCAATCTTGACAATAATAAACTGTCCTGGAAGACATGAATGCGCAACACGAGGTGCTTCAACATCCATAAGATAAATCTTATCAGACAGTTTTTCCTTTCTAACAATTTTGTACATAGTAACCTCCTTCTTTTTATGTAAAAATTCTAACTAAAGTAAACTAATTCATCTTCCTTTGTAGCTGGCGCAGTTGCAGGCTTAACCTCTATTGGATATAGGACTGGGCCTTTGCCTTTGTATTCCTTCATAAACTCCGTTTTAATCTCTGCTGTGATATCCACCCAGCTTCTGTGCTTCATATCCTTGGCATCCTTGTATTTTGCTACGATTCCAAGGAACTGTATATCTTCAATACAGCATGTCATGGCGAACCTGCCTGGCACAAATGTATTCTTCTTCAACTTACCATCTTCTGGATTGTATACATAACCTAAGAAATGTACCTTCTTGCCATTATATTTCTTATAATTATCCATAACATCCATAAACCACAGAGCATAATCAGCATCTGTTATCTCAATAACATCTGCATCAATATCGAATGGCAATTCATCAGGTCTGTCATCTACAGTACCATCGGCCCTCTCATATACAATCTGGGCTGGCCTGTTGAAGTTCTTGATGTTGGCACGAAACTTTGCCTTGGGAGTGTTGTCATCACATCTATTGAATACCACAACGTCTGATTTGAACAGCTGCTCTTGCATTAGAGTTCGCATATTCTTCATGTACATTTCAAATGTTGTTGAATCAACGGGAGACAGAATCTGAACAATAGTCCATCCTTCCGGGAACTCCATCTCAAATAACGGTGCCACCTCCCAGGTTCCATTATATTCAATAAATACTGCCTCAGGATTATATTCCTCTTTGAACTTCTCTAAGGTTTCCTTATTGAAATCCTCTTCTTCTTCAATTGTTACGATATCTGCTCCATAGCTTTTTATCTTATCAATATCATATTCTTCTTCACCGTCTTCACAGCAAATGATTAAGAACTTGCCACACTCATTAGCAAAGCCATTAACAAACAAGGTCTCCTTAATCATTGATGTCTTACCGGCATCCATAAAGCCTGTAAACAGATATAGTAATGTCTCATCCGACATAGTTAATCACCTCTTATATTATAATTTCCTTGATTAGTTAATACCGAATAATTCTAATAGCTTATCTTCTTCAACATCTGTGCCAATTACAACAAGCTTTCCTGTGTAATCAGGCTCACCTTCTCTAAGCTCATATTCGCCATCAACAAGATCGAAGTAAATCCATGTACCATCAGTTGAAGGAACCATTCCCTTAGACCTTATAATTGTTCCATACTCTGTTGTCTCAACAAACTTCTTCATGGCATTCTCAATTGTTGATTTCTCAAACTTATGAGGTGTCTCCTTGCCCCAGCTTGTGAATATATCATCAGCATGATGATGGTGATGATGTTCATGGTCGTGGTCGTGACCGCAGGAGCATTCATGGTCATGGTCGTGATGATGCTCATGGTCATGGTCGTGGTCATGATGATGCTCATGCTCGTGATCGTGGTCATGATGATGCTCATGCTCGTGATCGTGGTCATGATGGTGCTCGTGTTCATGCTCTTCATGAAGCTCTTCTGCTAATTCCTTCATTTCAGAATTAAGATTATTCTGACCTTCAAGAACCTTAGCTATTGCTTCACCACTAATCTCATTCCAAGGAGTTGTAATAATAGCAGCCTTAGGATTAAGATCCTGTATCTCCTTAACACATTTCTCAACTACATCGTCCTTAGCCTTCTGTGTACGTGACAACACAACTGTTGTTGCACATTCAATCTGGTTATTGAAAAACTCTCCAAATGCCTTCATCTGCTTAGATGCCTTAAGAGCATTTACAACAGTAACAAGAGCATTAAGCTTCACATCCTCTTCCTTCTCAATATCAATAACAGATGTCATAACATCAGATAGCTTACCAACACCTGATGGCTCAATTAAGATTCGATCAGGAGTAAATCTCTCAATTACCTCATGAAGATTCTTAGAAAAATCACCAACAAGTGAACAGCAGATGCATCCAGAATTCATCTCGCTAATCTCAATTCCTGCGTCCTTAAGGAATCCACCGTCGATTCCAACCTCACCGAATTCATTCTCAATAAGTACAAGCTTCTCTCCAACATATACTTCATCAATCATTTTCTTAATAAATGTTGTCTTACCTGCACCTAAGAATCCTGATATAATGTCAATTTTTGTCATATTATTCGCCTTCTTTCTATAAAAAACCGCAAAAAACAGTTTGCCATTTTACAATCTTCAATATTATAGCACTTTATAGCCTAAAAAAATAGCCAATAACTAAATATATGATATAATCTCGATATACAGATTAGTTAAAAATACTAGGAGGAATAACTATGCCTAAGAATAAACACAACCAGATAATTATCGATAATCTAATTAAGAACCTTAAGAAACGTCATATGGAAGGTCATTTCTTCAATGATAAGAAGGAGCTTCTTACCTATCTTGATGACGAGCTAAAGAATGGAGAAGTCATTGCAAGTGGTGGCTCTGTTACACTGAAGGAATTAGGTGTAATCGACTATATCAAGGACCGCAATGACTTAGAATATCTTGATAGAAATAATGGCAAGAACAGAGAAGAGGTCCTTGATATTATGAGACAGGCCTTTAATAGTGACAGCTATTTCCTAAGCACTAATGCCATCACAAGAGACGGTGTACTCGTTAATATTGATGGCAACGGCAACCGTCTTAGCGCCCTAATCTTCGGCCCTAAGAAGGTATATGTCATCTGCGGTACCAACAAAATATGTGATGATGTTGATAGCGCTTATCAGCGTGTTAAGAATATTGCATCACCTCCTAATTGTATTAGATTAGAGAAGAAAACCCCTTGTGCTACTACTGGCAAATGCGAGAACTGCCTCTCACCTGATTGTATCTGCAACCAGGTCGTATTTACACGCAATTCTCGTGACGAGGGAAGAATCAAGGTGCTTATAGTTGATGGTGAGTGGGGATATTAGAATTATATGATAATTAGGATTGATGATTATTTTGATTTAGACAAGATAATAGATAGCGGTCAGACATTTCGCGCACGCAAGATTGATGATAATTTATATCGTTTCATTAGTCTTAGAAATGTACTATATATATCTAAGGATTCTTCTGATAGCAATAGCTACAATTTATCCTGCAGCAAAAATGAGTGGTCCAATTATTGGTACAGCTATTTTGACCTAGACAGAAACTACAAGGATATTATCCCAGAAGAAGACTTTACTAAGAAATGCTATGACTACTCAAAGGGAATTAGAATTCTAAGGCAGGAACCCTTTGAGATGCTAATATCTTTCATCATATCTCAGAGAAAATCCATTCCTGCAATTCGAACATCAATCGAACTAATATGTACTAGTTTTGGGACACCTATTCATACGTCACAGGGAGAGGACTTATATTTATTTCCTACTGTTAATGAGTTTACACCTAATAATTCTAATGCTTTATCTGATTGTAAGCTAGGCTATCGCTTGCCTTATATTGAGGATGCAATTACTATTATTGCTAACAATCCACATTTCTTAGATGATGGATATAATATGAGTGACGAGGAATTACTAGAACACTTGATGAAAGTAAAGGGTGTGGGCATCAAGGTTGCTAATTGTGTAGCCTTATTTGCCTATAACAGACTATCTCTTGCTCCTGTTGATACCTGGATAAATAAAATTATTGACACAAAATATAACGGCATCTCACCATTTGAAAGATATGGTGATAATGCCGGTATTATACAACAATATATGTTCTATTATGCAATAACTCATAAGGATGAATTCTGATTTTATGCGTCTATTTCTCTTAATTGATAATCTGTATCATCATCTATAATCGCTACCATAACATCTGCTATCTCAGGCGAGAAATGATTGCCCCTACATCTAATTATCTCTGCTCTTACTTCAGCCTGTGGCTTAGGATAAGAATAAGATCGACGGGATGTCATAGCATCATAACAGTCTGCAAGGCATATAATTCTTGCATTCTCAGGTATCTCTTCACCCTTTAGACCGTCAGGATAGCCTGTTCCATCGTATTTCTCATGATGAGACCTGGCAACAATAGCAAGCTCGGGAATCTCCTTAATAGACTTAAGTATGTCATATCCTGCAATTGTGTGGGATTTGATGATATCGAATTCTTCCTTGGTAAGCTTGCCCTTCTTATTAAGAATCTCGGCACGAATACCAATCTTACCCACATCATGAAGAAGTCCCATACAATATATATCTTCCTGCTCCTTTTCAGACTTTCCAAGCCTCTTCGCAATTTCCATTCCATATTGCGCAACACGAAGGGAATGTCCATTAGTATAGTGGTCCTTAGCATCTATAGCCTGTGATAAGGCATACATAACCTCCTTAGATAAATTAGCCTTCGCATTAGCTACAGCTTCTTTCTCTCTCGACTCTTGTAGCTGCTCCATGGTATCAATTAGTTGCTCATAATATGGCGTCTCCATAGAGAAATATATAATAAGGAGTCCAATGGATGCTATGTAAAATGTTATTAGTGTATCGTCGAAGAATAACATTTGCAATATAAAGCATATTCCAGACAAAACAATAGCAATTATCATTGCAATTATCTGACTCCGACGATAGTTACGCCAATGGGTGAACATGTATACACTACCTATAATAAAGAAAAGTATAGGGAATACATACGCTACAAGAAGAAACAATTCCTTATGTATATAATTGCCTGCACTATCGTATTCGAATACGAGCTTAGTTATAGGGTTAGTCAGTAGTAATATATAGTCGATTATTATTAGAATATGAACTACTATATATCTTCCCTTGAATTCGCCCTTAACATATGTATAAATGTAATAAATAAACGCCACGCCACTTGCGGCAGCCAGCATAGAATCAACCGTATTGAATATATAATGAACGACATTCGGAACAGCAGCCTTGGCACTTGTAACAACAGCAGTTGCAACGTCAACTGTAGTTGCAAGGGTAACTATTACTGCAAAACGCTTCAATGTCACATTTGTCGGCGTCTTCTTCTTATGTCTTAAGAATATGAATAGACATATTACAATATCAAGCGGTATTGCCGCCATTTCGAAGAAAAGATTGTACTCTAATTCCATTCTAAAATCCCCAGTTTAACTTGATTATAAAATCAAAAGAAAAGCCCGATATATATCGGGCTTAATCTTAATTAACAAGATTATTATCTAATTACTCATTATGAATAATCTGCTCAAGTGATTCTTTAACACCCTCAACAACGTTATATACTTCCTCTATATGACCTTCTGTTGCGTCA
>ONCT01000032.1:11947-35418 GCA_900316395.1 uncultured Lachnospiraceae bacterium
TAACATTATCAAGAATATCAGTAACTATAGCATTAATATTAGCTGCCTGAGACTTAACATTCTCCATCTCCTGACGAATATCCTGGTTGTTATCATTAGAATCAGTAGCTGTAGCATTAGAATTCTCAGCCAGGTTCTTAATCTCATCTGCAACAACGGCAAATCCCTTACCTGCTTCACCTGCACGAGCAGCCTCAATAGAAGCGTTAAGCGCAAGCAAGTTAGTCTGAGCAGAAATGCTAATAACGGCATCATTGTTAGAATCAAGCTTCTCAATCAATCCACCGATACTAGCAAGAGCTTCCTGCATCTTATCAGAATATCCACGCATCTCATCAAGAGAAACCATAATAGAATCAATTTGTTCGCTATCATTCTTAGCAGATTGTTCAATATTATCAATAGAACCAATCATCTGCTTGAAGTCTTCATCCATCTGATTAATAACATCTTCTGTCTTATTATTAGTTGCTTCTCTTTGTAATTGAATTTCTTCTAGAAGTTTCTCGTTATCTTCTCTTTCCTGTTGAGCAACATCCTTAACATAATGAACACAATTCTCCTTACAGTTGAAGCCGTTATGAATTGCATATGTCATCTCAGTACAAGTGTTATATCCACAACCACTACAGTTGATATTACGCTTCTCTTCTGTATCCTTCATCATGTCATTAAACAATGCTTCCTGCTCAGCCTGAGTTGGTAAGCTATATGTAACAAGACTGCTCTTATCAGAATACTTTCTAATGAAGTCTTTATAATCAAGCTTAGCAAATTGCTTGTTAAGTGCTGCAAGTCTCTTCTCTGGAGTAGTCTGCTTAGCCCATGGAGACTTCTTATTATTATTCTTACTCTCTTCTTCAATAACTAAAGCATTATAATAATTATTCTCTTTATCGTTATTCTTCTCTTCTATACCTGTTCCATATAGACATCCGCCGCTACAGTTAAGAACATCGATTAAGAAGTATGGTAGACCACTCTTAACATCATCCTTGTTCTTCTCAAGGAATCTATATAGATTGCCTTCTCCTCTGATGTCACGAATCTTCTTATCATCGCCACATAACCACTTAACATTTTCACCAAGACCACCTGGCATTGGATAGAATGAACCAAGACCATATTCAATCTCGTCTGTACAAGGCTGACCGTTTGGAATTGGATTCTCACTTAGATACTTCATAAGATGATCAAATGTAACATTATATGACACGATTCCATCAGTATTAGGGTCTTCAATCTCATTCTTCTTAGCAATACATGGACTAATAAATGCTAGTTTATCAGTAACATTCATGTATTTCTTAGCATATATAGCGCCACACATCATTGGTGAATGAATTGGCATTAGCTTAGGAATAAGCTCAGGTGTATATCTTTCAATATATCCTACAGCCGCAGGACATGGCTGAGAGATTGCACCAGTAAAATTATGCTTAGAAATGTACTGAATATAAGCCCATGTTGTTATATCAGCACCAAATGAAATACTTATAATGCGATTAACGCCAGCTGCCTTAAGCTGTCCAAGAACACTCTCGTATTCCTTATAATAATTGGCCTTAAAAGCAGGTGCTAATAGAAGCGATATCTTCTCACCCTTCTTAAGATCGTCGAAGAAACGCTTTGTATCATCTTCAAATTCTCTTGCATTATGCTCACAAGCATCGATACAAGCACCACAACCTACGCATCGGTTAGGATCTACTACGATACGATTCTTGCCGTCAACAACTTCAGCTACGTTAGCACCAATACAACTGCATGCTCTAATACACTTATTACAACCAACGCAATTATCATTTGTTTTTACTACTGACATCTTAAACCCTCCAATTTCAAGTTAACGTACTCTCCGCAAGCATCAAATTAAAGTAATTATATCACATCTTAACTTATATATAAGAGTTTTTTCAAAAAATGTATATTTTTTATGCAATTTTTACATTTTATCTGGGGCATAAAACCCTAATAAGTCAATACAGCACTCTAATACACTTTTTGTGAGGTACAGTAATGCTATATATCCCTTCTTCTTATCCTCATCTTCGCATGAGAGAATCTTAGTCTCATGATAGAAATGATTAAAAGCATTACATACATCATACAAAAATGCACATATCTTATGAGGAGCACTTTCATCATAGGCCGAAAGAATCGCATTCTGAAACTTCACAAGCTCAAGCATCAGCTTCTTAGAAGACTCATTATCTGGTGCATTAATATGTAGCTCGTCTGGCAAATCGTATAAAGGCTCCTTTGCATATTTATTAAGTATAGATTTAATCGTAAGACCTTCTAAATATTTATTAAGTATAGATTTAATCCTAACAATAGTATAGAGAATATAAGGACCTGTATTACCCTCTGACGAAGTAAATTTGTCAATGTCAAATATATAATCCTTGGAAGCCTGATTAGATAAATCACCGTACTTAATTGCTGCAAGAGACACAATACTTGCAACTTCCTTAGCTTCAACGTCCGTCATATTGTTATTATCTGTTATCTTAGAATACATTTTCTCATTAGTATCATTAAGCAGGTATTCTAATCGCATAACGCCACCATCCCTGGTCTTGAATGGTTTACCATCTAATCCATTCATTGTACCAAAGCCTAAGAATTCGAGACTTGTATCTTCCTTAACAATTCCAGCCTTCTTAGCGCATCTAAATACCTGAACAAAGTGCATTTCCTGTCTGTTATCAACAACATAGATAACCCTGTCTGGATTGTAGTCATTAACTCTCCACACAAGCGTAGCAAGGTCTGTTGTAGTATATAGGCTGGCTCCATCTGACTTAAGAATCATACAAGGTGGAACCTCCTTCTTGTCAGTATCTTCCTTAACGTCAACAACAAGGGCACCTTCGCTTTCGTAAGCGAGTCCCTTATCCTTCATGTCCTGCACCATATCAGCAATATATTCCTGAGCGTCAGATTCACCCTTCCATAAGTCAAATGACACATTAAGCTTCTCATAGTTCTTCTTAAGGTCAGTTACGGATATTGTTAAAATATGATTTAACAAAGCTCTGTACCCTTTTCTGCCTGCTTGTAATTCCTTAGTTGCCTGAAGAGCAGCTTCCTTGTAATCTTCATCTTCCTTCGACTTTCCTGAAGCAGTTGGATATATCTCTTCTAATTCAGCAAGAGTAAATGGCGCATCATCAGGATAATCTCCATCATAGCTCTCATCAAAATATACAAGCTCTGGCTTTCTAAGCTTAAGCTCAGTAATAATAAGTCCCATCTGAAGACCCCAGTCTCCAAGATGAACGTCTCCTATTACATTATGCCCCATAAATCTCGATATTCTCTTAACGCTTTCGCCAATAACGGCAGAACGAAGATGGCCAACGTGAAGAGGTTTAGCAACATTAGGTCCACCGTAATCTATCATAATAGTAAGTGGCTTATTAGTTTTCTCAAGTCCAAATCTCTCGTCCTTTAACATACCTCCAACGTATTCACCAAGAAATTCTTCAGCTATTCTGAAATTAAGAAAACCTGGCTTAACGGCTTCAACCTCAGAAAACATGGCATTTCCCTCTAACTGCGTTACCACATCCTCAGCTATAGCTATAGGCGCCTTGTGATATTCCTTGGCAGCCGCCATTGCCCCGTTACATTGGAATTCACATAAATCAGGTCTGTTAGACAGATTAGTCTTACCATAATCTGGATTATATCCTGCTTTATTAAATGCTTCTTTAACTTCTTCACTAATTAACTCAATTAACTGCTTCATCTTATTTCCCTTCTACTGTCTAATATAGATTCCCTGCTCTTCTATCCAGTCAAGCATATCCTCTTGCGCAGACGTAGTCCAATCCTCCTCATTCTTTTTTATCGCTTCTCTAGCCTGCTTACCTTTGTCATCGTCAAGAAGATCTTTTAATATCTCCTCTTTTTTCTCATCAACATTTCCCATAATCTTTTTCCTTTCTTTTTTAAATTCTCTTTTAACTTTTTTATTTTTCCCATTTATCTACAAGGGAATTAATCTGATCAGCAAACTTAGCCAAATCCTTATTAGCCATACCCTCTGACCTCTCAATTGCGCTAAGAAGCCGCTTGCCCGCAGATAAAAGTCTCGCATATACGTTAGAAGACGCTTTACTTCCCGTCTTCTTCTTAGTTCTAACAACTCTTGCACCGACTCTTGTCTGCTTGCCACTAATCAGATCAAATTCGTCCCCCATATATGGCGCATAGGCATCAAATCCATACATGTTGCGAATATCCATAGCAAAATTATCACATACGCCGTCTTCGCCATGAACAACAAAGACCTTCGTTGGTGATTTGAATTTGCTAATCCATTCAAGAAGCATATTACGGTCACCATGTCCGCTTATACCAGGCATATTCTCTATTCTGGCATTAACGTTAATTGTTTCACCAAACAGGCGAACTTCCTTTGCCCCATTAAGCAGCGTATGACCTAATGTTCCAACAACTTGATAACCTACAAACAGTATTGTACACTCACTTCTCCACAGGTTATGCTTTAAGTGATGACGAATTCTACCTGCTTCACACATACCTGATGCTGATATAATAACCTTAGGTGTACTTTCCATATTAATCATCTTAGATTCTTCAGGAGTAACAGATACCTTAAGACCATCGAACTTAATTGGATTACCACCACTTCTTACAATGGATAAGGCCTCATCATCATAGCAATCCTCAACATTCATATTGAATATATTAGTCGCTTCTACAGAAAGAGGGCTATCTACATATACTTCAAAATCCTGCATATCTGGAAGCATCCCCTCTTCCTTGATACGCCTTATAAAGTATAATAGTTCTTGTGTTCTACCTACAGAAAATGCTGGTATAACAAGATTACCGCCTTTACTAAGGGTATTTTGTATTGTTTCAGCGAGTGATTTCGCAAAATCTGAAGGAAAACTATGTACTCTGTCACCATAGGTTGACTCAATCAGCACATAGTCTGCTTCATCTATGAATTCGGGATCTCGTATCAATGGCTTATTACCATGACCTATATCCCCAGAGAATACAACCTTTTTCTTAACACCATCTTCCTTGAGCCACACTTCTATAGATGAAGAACCAAGTAAATGTCCTGCATCATAGAATCTAATGCTTAATTCATCGCATATATCAATGATTTTATGGTAATCACATGCTACAAAAAGCTCTAATACATTCTCAGCATCTTCCATATTATATAAAGGTGTAATTTCTTCTTTACCACTTCTTCTCGCACGTCTGTTTTTCCATTCAGCTTCAGACATCTGTATATGAGCAGAGTCTTTGAGCATAATATCACACAGATTACAGGTGGCTGTTGTGGCAAATATCTCACCTCTAAAGCCATGAGCATATAATAGCGGAAGCAATCCTGAATGGTCAATATGAGCATGTGTCACAAGTACATAATCTATCTTAGAAGCATCTACATCAAGCTCCTGCTCCTCATATATGTCAGGGCCCTGCTTCATGCCACAATCAACCAGAAATGTTATATTCCCCACTTCTACTAGATGACAGCTGCCTGTTACCTCATGGGCTGCACCCACAAATCTTATCTTCAAAGTAAATCTCCTAATCTTCTATAAATATTACACCATAGAATTATACCATATTTTATGCATACAAAAAAGCAAGGTAGTAAAAACTACCTTGCTAAATATGAATAATAATTTATTTATTCTTAGATAAGAAATCAGGAATCTGTATATCCTTAGGTTCTACACTTGATTTTACCTTAGGCTGCTCCATTGTATTGAAATTAGGAGCAGGAGCGCTAGGCGCCTTAGGTGTAACAGGCTTAGCAGTAACTCTTGACGTTGAAGTCTGTACTGGTTTATTAACGCTCGGTCTAGCTGCCGCGCTACTCTGATGATTAGTATTGTACTTCATTCCAAAATTATTTGCTGAAAGAGTTGGTTTTTGTGCACTCGTTGAAGCAGCACTTCTTACAGACTGTCCTTCAATAGCCTCTATTCCTGTAGCAATAAGTGTTATTCTAACCTCATCTTCAAGGCTATCGTCTGTCATTACTCCTAAGAATAGTTCAACATCTTCACCAACAATATCATTTACATAATTAGCAGCCTCTTGAGCTTCAAATAATGACTTATCTCTGTTACCAGTCATATTAAGAATAACGTTCTTAGCTCCTGTCAGACTTGTTTCAAGAAGTGGAGATTCTACAGCCATCTTAACGGCATCCATGAACTTGTTATCTCCTTTTCCAGTTCCATATCCCATATGAGCATATCCTTGATCTGACATAACTGATCTTACATCAGCAAAATCAAGATTAATCTCACCGTTAATAGTTATTAAATCAGTAATACCTCTAACGCATTGTTGCAATACTTCGTCTGCTTTCTGAAAAGCTGCAGCAATACTTGTCTTAGAATCAATAATTGCAAAAAGCTTCTGATTAGGAATAACGATCAATGTGTCAACATATTCCATAAGCTTATCTATTCCAGCAACAGCACGTCTCATACGTCCTTTTTGCTCCATCTCAAATGGTTTTGTAACGACAGCAACAGTGAGAATTCCCTGCTCCTTAGCAGCTCTTGCAATAACAGGAGATGCACCTGTACCAGTTCCGCCTCCCATTCCAGCAGTTATAAAGAGCATATCAACACCTTTAATAGTTGCATTAATCTCCTCTATTGACTCTTCAGCAGACTTCTCACCAATCTCTGGCTTAGCTCCTGCTCCAAGACCATTAGTAAGCTTCTCTCCTATCTGTAAAGTAGTAGTTGCCTTATTATTATCTAAATCCTGTTTGTCAGTATTAACTGCTACGAACTCGACATCAGATATATTCTCATCTATCATTCTATTAACAGCATTACATCCAGCACCGCCAACACCCATTACCATGAGTTTTGCTACATTGCTAGTGGTATTATTCGATATCTCAAGCATAGTGAAACTTCCTCCCGACTAAATCCAAATAATCATTTTATATAAATGGCACTTCTAGCCATAAAATGCTATATAATATAATAAGGTTTTTTCTCTAAATAATCAACATATTTTTTATTATTTTTAGAAATCTATTCTTCCTTCTTAAATACAATATCTGTATTTTCTGGCGAGAAATTCTCTAAATGTAGTGTTCCTGACTGATTTTCAATTTGTGGCAAAATGATAGAAAGCCTTTTACACTTATCATCCATATCATTCTTAAGTCCAAAGTTAATTTTTATATTGTTTTTTTGACCAAATATATTATGACCATCATCAATTCTAATTGAATTGAGTACAACTTCATTAGCCTTTAGACTTCTTGCTGTTTCTAAAAACGAAGAAAGAGCCACATCATCATCAACTACTTTCTCCCCTACTGCTTCACCGCTTGGTATAACATCCTGCCAGACTAAGACATTACTTAACATTTTATCTGATATATCTGTAATTCTTCCGTCCTCGTCAAAATATAATGCTACTGCGCCTTCATTAGTTGTAGCATAACCAAAGGGCGTTCGTTCCGTTACAGTTATCTTATTAGTATTTAGACCTGTCATTGTCACTTTGACATTATCTACAAAAGGTATATCTTTTCTTGGTTTGAAGAAGTTATGAAGCACGTTATATACACAATTATTAGTGTAATCACCCTGTAATACATAATCTTCTATCTCTTGATCAGCATATATTGTGCTACCCTCTACAACAACGTCTTCTACACCACATGCATAGAGCACAAAAAGTCCAGAGCCTATAATAAGAATAGCGAGGCCTAATACTACTTCTATAATGAAGGCTGCTATAGCCCTTCTTTTTCTTTTTAATCGTTCTTTCCTGGATAATCTTCTCTTGGCTTTAGGATTCGCCTTCTTATGTCTCTCTTCATAGGTTGGCTTTCTTTCAATAGCGTCTTGTTCCTGAAGCTTTAGACTATTATCCTTTTTTGACTTTTTTGATTTAGACTTTTTAGCTTTAGCCTTTTTTTCTTTTGATTTATCAACAACAGGCTCTTCTATTATAGAAGATTCTTCTTTTCTGGCTCTTGGAGCCTCTCCAATCTTATTGCCTTTAGCGTCATAGAATATTATATTGTCTTTCTCCACATCGTCCATAGAACGCTTGACTTCGTCATTCTTCATCCACATCTACTCCTTTTGACACAGATAAAGCTATCCCTATCTCAACAAGAAGAATCGCAAGAGACGTTCCTCCATAGCTTATGAAGGGCAATGTGACACCTGTATTAGGAATTGTATTAGTAACAACGGCAATATTCAGAATCACCTGAAGGGATATATGGGCTGCAATTCCGATTACAAGAAATGATCCGAACATATCCTTAGCATGAATAGCAATAAGAATCAGACGCCACACCAATACAACGAACATCGCAATTACACAGATAGCGCCAAACAAGCCCAACTCTTCGCATATTATGGAAAACACCATATCATTTTGAGCTTCTGGTACAAAGCCCTGCTTCTGAACGCTTTCTCCTAAGCCTTTACCAAACAGTCCTCCAGAACCAATTGCATACAAAGCCTGCATTGTCTGATAAGCTTCATTATGCTCAGGATCAATCCACGCTCTAATTCTGGCCGCTCTATAGCCTGCAGTTAAGGCAAATGCCAAAGCTCCCACGGCTCCAATAATTGCAACAGCCACAAAGGGCCATATCTTAGGACTTGATATAAATAGCATAATTCCACCAATAAGCAGAATAATAATAGCTGTACTTAAGTTATTAATGGCTACAAGTACAAATAGCGGTCCAATAGTTATGACCGCTGTAATAATCAAATCCTTGGCATTTCTCATTCTTGCAGGATTCTTAGATATTACATATGCTAACAGAATAATTAACGCAACCTTGGCAACCTCAGAGGGCTGGAAGGATACTGGACCAATATAAATCCATCTCGAAGAATTGTTAATCGTTCTTCCGAAAAACAGAACGTAAGCACACAGACCTATGGCTATAAAATAAAGTGGCCATGCAACCTTCTTCAAGAACTTATATCCTATTTTAATAACAATAAACATAGCAACTATTCCCACACCTGCAGAAACAGCCTGTTTTGTCAGGTAATACAACGAATTACCTGTCTGAAGAGTTGCATTATAAGAACTGGCAGAATAGACCATAATAAGTCCAAACGCCAGCATAAACGCAACTATTACCAAAAGCGTATAATCTATTTGACCTTTACTTTTTCTTCTAACGTTACTACGCGTCCTTGTACGCCCTTGCATGAGTCTTAAACACCTTACCTCTTTCTTCGTAGTTCTTGAACATTCCCCAGCTTGCACAGGCAGGAGAAAGTAATATAGTATCACCTGATGAAGCCTCACTAAAGCATATATCCATTGCTTCCTCTAATGTATCTGCAAATTCATAATCTCTAAAGCCATGCTTATCACAGCATGACGCTATTGCTTCCTTAGTCTTTCCTATTAAAACCAGCTTCTTTACTTTTCCATCAAAGCATTCCACCCATTCATCATAAGTAGAATCCTTATCATAGCCTCCACCAATTAGATATGTTGGTCTATTCATGGCGAGAATTCCTTTAATTGCCGCATCTGTGTTAGTTCCCTTAGAATCATTGTAGAACTTAACGCCACGCCTCTCACATACATACTCTATTCTATGCTCTACGGCCTTGAATTCTCTAAGCGCTTTAACTATGACATCAATTGGAATTCCCATTGTAATTCCAGCGGCAATACCACACATTGCAT
Source organism: uncultured Lachnospiraceae bacterium (assembly GCA_900316395.1). Classification (GTDB taxonomy): domain Bacteria; phylum Bacillota; class Clostridia; order Lachnospirales; family Lachnospiraceae; genus RUG191. The sequence goes on from ONCT01000032.1 coordinate 21,671, forward strand.
TTTCATAATTATGAAGTCCTAGAATTGTCAAATCATCAACATCAATAATCTTAGTAATATCACCATCTAAAGCATAATAAATGGCGCCATTATTATAATATAATCCTGATTCAAGAATTGTCTTACTAGAAAAGTATAAAACATTACATTTCACTTCTTTTCCGAACTTTCTTAACACTTCATCCTCATAATTCAGGATGCAGGTATCATTGGCATCCTGATTTCTTACGATTTCCTTCTTGGCATTAATATAGTTCTCCATAGTATGATGCCTGTTAAGATGGTCTGGCGTAATATTAAGAATCGCAGACACATTAGGCTTAAACTGAACTATAGTCTCTAATTGGAAGCTACTAATCTCCGCAACAAATATAGTGTCATCTGTACAGTCTTCTATCATTTTGGTATAAGGAATACCAATATTTCCTACTACCCTTACATCATCATAATATGCCTTGAATATATCGCCTGTTAAAGCCGTTGTTGTTGTCTTGCCATTAGTACCAGTAATGGCAACCAACTTACCCTTACCATAGTGATAAGCCAACTCAATTTCGCCCCATATAGGAATATTATAAGCCTTAATCATCTTAACAACATCAATATCAAGGGGAATGCCAGGGCTTACAATTGCCCTATCAAAGCCCTTGATAGTCTCATTATCAATATCTCCGATTATAATATCCACATTTTCAAGGAAATTATTCTTCTTAACTAATTCCTTAGCGTCAATATTAACATTTCCATCATATAATGCTACTTCTTTATCTCTATTAAGAAGCAGCTCACAAGCAGAAATACCGCTTATACCTGCCCCAATAACTATAAAACGCTTACTCATTAATTCTACCTCTGTATTTTTAACCTAATAAAGCCGCATATGCAACAAAACAAAGAATTATCGTAACAATTGTAAATACGCACACAACCTTGGTCTCAGACCATCCACCTAGTTCGAAATGATGGTGAATAGGCGCCATACGAAATACCCTTTTACCATGTGTTATCTTGAAATAGCCCACCTGAATAATTACAGATAAGACCTCAACCAGATAAATAAGGCCAATAATTATGATAAATATAGGCATCTGAAGCACATAAGCTGTGGCTGCCACAAAGCCACCAAGGGCCAGAGAACCTGTATCTCCCATAAAAATCTTGGCTGGATACACATTATATACTAGAAATCCCATTAACGCGCCAATCACAGCACTTGTAATAGGCTCAACATTTCCTACCAAGTAAAGAGATGCAAATGTGAAGAAGCCAGCAACAACAACTGTTACAGAAGATGCCAACCCATCTAATCCGTCAGTGAAATTAACACCATTAACTGTACCCATTACCGCCAAATACATAAGCGGAATGGAAAGCCAGCCTATGTCAACATATATCCCTGCAAAAGGAATTAGCAATGTAAACTTAACATCTGTTAAGAATATTAGATAAAGGCAGAGCCCTGTAGTTACAACAAGCTGTAACAGGAACTTCTGCCATGCCAAAAGCCCATCAGACTTACGCTTAACAGTCTTAAGATAATCGTCAATAAATCCAACAACTCCAAAAAGCAGCGTTGTAAGTGCTATTGGAAGAACTAATGGATAGTCCTTAATATAGAAAGCCGACACAACAACAATTGCTATTAAGAACATAAGACCACCCATAGATGGCGTTCCATTCTTAACCTGATGGGACTCTAACTCCTCTCTCTCAGTGTTGCCTACCTTAAGCTTTGTAAGAAATGGAATAAGGAATTTCCCTGCAATCAGGCTAATTGCAAATGCTGCTACCATAGGAACTACAATTGTAATAAGAAAATTAAGCATATTATTTACCTTTCAAATTCTATTATAAAAACAAACATTTAGTATTATAACACAAATGCTTATACAAAGAAATATTGACAACTTTATATAAATAGATTTACTATGTTAAATGTTAAAAATGCATTAAGCATTTGAATATATTAATGGAGTAAGTTATGCAGGAGAAAAATAGTTCATTTTCAAGTACATTAGGATTCGTACTAACTGCCGCAGGTAGTGCTGTTGGACTGGGAAATATATGGCGTTTTCCATATCTTGCAGCAAAAAATGGCGGTGGATTATTCCTTGTTGTATATCTATTATTAGTTGCAACCTTTGGTTTTGCCCTTCTAGTTACTGAAGTAGCCATAGGAAGAAAGACAAAAAGCAGTCCTATAATGGCATACAAAAAGGTCCATCCAAAATTCAAAAGCCTGGGCTGGTTTGCACTTATTATTCCTTTTTTAATTATATCCTACTATGGTGTTATAGGTGGATGGGTACTTAAATATTTCACAATATATTTAACGGGAAATGGCGCTGATGCTGCTTCTAGTAGCTATTTTTCTGACTATATAGCACAGCCAGTTCAACCTATTATATTTATGGTTGTATATACTCTGCTTACAGCTTTAGTCGTATTTCGTGGTGTCAATAACGGTGTCGAGAAGCTATCTAAGATTATAATGCCAATTCTTCTATTAATTGTAATAGGAATCTCAATTTATACCCTAACATTAAGCCATACAGACAGCTTTGGAAATACAACTACTGGAATCGATGGTTTATTGGCATATGTTATTCCTGATATATCTAATTTGACCTTTGGCAAATTCATGCAAGTTCTTCTTGACGCCATGGGACAGCTATTCTTCTCAATTAGCGTTGCATGTGGTGTCATTATAGCATTTGGCTCATATCTAGGGGACAAGGGTAACATGTTAAAAAGCGTAGGTCAAATCGAAATATGCGATACATTTGTTGCAGTAATGGCAGGAATCATGGTAATTGTACCAATTTATGTTACCCAGGGGCGAGAAGGAATGAACGCATCAGGCCCATCTCTTCTATTCGAATCACTACCAAATGTATTTTCATCATTAGGAACAGGCGGCTTAATCTTAGGCGGCGTATTTTTTATCATGGTATTCTTCGCAGCCCTTACAAGCTCTGTATCAGTTATGGAATCAATTATCGCTTCATTAATTGACAAATTCAACATAACAAGAAAAAAGGCAGTAATAATCGAGACACTAATTATACTTGTTATGGGCACTACTGTATGTATGGGATACAACCTGTTGTATTTCGATGTTCCACTACCCAACGGAAGCAATGGACAACTATTAGATGTCATCGACTATGTAAGCAACAGTCTTGCAATGCCTATTCTCTCCTTTTTAACCTGCATCCTAATTGGATGGTTTGTAAAGCCTTCATATATAATTGATGAAGCCACAAAAAACGGCGAAAAATTCAGAAGACGCCATATATATTCTATAGTCATTAAGTATGTAGCTCCAGTATTACTAGTTGTATTGTTCTTACAATCTCTAGGTATAATATAGAATTAGTCTACTGGGTCCTGGTCTGCTCGGTCAATATTAAGATATGGCAGAATCTGCTCTAGCACCCTCTGTGTTATCTCCTGGGCATAAGAGCTATGAGCCTGGTCATCTACCTTAGGGGTGTCAATTACTGTATATATAACAATCTCAGGGTGATTATATGGTGCAAAGCCAATGAATGACACAAGATAATTGCCCTCTTCTCTAGGCAGCTTCTCTGCCGTACCTGTCTTACCACCAATATTATAACCCTCAACCTGAACACCGGTAGCTGTACCTACTTCAACTACATGAAGCATGTATTTTTTAAGAATCTCTGAGACATCAGAAGATACAGTTTTCTTAAGAACAACTGGATTATTGGTATATACCTTATTGCCATGAGAATCAAGCATACTTCCAACTACATGTGGCTGATATAGATATCCACCATTAATAAGTGATGAATATGCCGACGCCAACTGAATCATAGTCACATTGAAGTTCTGTCCAAAAGAATTCGTAGCAAGATTGGACTCAATTCTTCTTAATTCGTCCCTTGTATATACAAGATTCTTCGTGCTTGCCTCGTTAGGCAAATCTATTGTAGTCTTTTGTCCAAATCCAAAATCAGACTGAAAATCATAGAACGTATCAGGTCCAACAGTTCTTACGATCTGCATTAATGCATCATTACAAGACTCTAGAAGGGAGCCTTCAACAGTAAGAAGTCCATGACCATCTCTATTAACACAGTGAATCTCATGCTCACTGACAATTTCTTTACCATCACACATATAAGTCTCATCGCCATTAATCGAGCCAATCTCAAGGGCCGTAGCAACTGTAAATGGCTTGAAGGTTGAACCTGGCTCATAGGTGTTAGAAACACAGAAATTCTTCCAAAGCTTACTTAATTCTTCTACCTGTGCTTCTTCAGGAAGCGTAGCTAATTGCTCAGGTGTAAATCGAGCCGATAAGTCTCTTGGATTATTCAGGTCAAATGTTGGATAGCTCGCCATTGCAAGAATTTCACCATTATTAGGATTCATTACAATACACGCCGTATTAGCACTTCCATCAGGTGTATCTCCTCTGTGAGCCTCATTCCAGTTAATTATCTCCTGCTCAACTATGGATTGAACATTTACATCAATTGTACTTACGACTGTCTTACCATTTTCAGGAGGTATTACTGTATTCTCTATTGACTTATTATCTGTAAAATATCCATATTTCCTACCATTAGCACCATTTAGCTGATTGTTGTACTGACTTTCAATACCAAGGGCTCCATTATTACCATTACTGCAATATCCAATAAGGGCAGCTGCAAGAGAATCATAAGGATATGTTCTCATATATTCCTTCTCAAACCATATACCAGAGATTTTATCCTTATTAGCACTATCCTTCTTCAAAGCCTCGAAGGCCTCCATACGCTCATTGTCAACCTTCTTAAGAAGAATCTCGTATTGTGAATCCTTCCTGTCCTTAAGAGCCTCTCTAATCTGCTCCTCGCTAATTTCAGGAATAATAGATGTTATTGCATCAATTGTAGTATCAATCTTCTCAGGAGTCTCGTTAAGCACTTTACAGTCTAATATAACATTATATACATCAACTGATGTTGCAAGCACAGACCCCTTCCTGTCAACAATATCTCCTCTTTGAAATAGTATTATTTCATTAGAATATCCTTGCTGCGACAATACAATCTTCTCATATTTGTCTCCACTTGAATACTCGATATACATAAGTCTAACTATTAATACCACAAAAAGAACGCAAACACCCGCGAAAATTAACCACAGTCTGCTTTGCATTCTTCTTAAAATCTTATGATACCTATTAGGGCGCCTCCCCCTTCTAGGCCTTCTATTCATTTGATTATTGTTTCGATTCCCTCTGTTCGAATTATTATATCTATTATCGTCCAACGCCAATACCTACCATTATGGAATTTTGCTATACTGATTCATGTGATCTGTTGTCTCCATATCATAATACACTATTTGGTCGGCATTTGCATAGACCATTCCTAATTCATTTAAAGCAGTATTCCTTACATTTGACAGATTGGCTGCTGTATTGATGCGTGCTTCAGCTGCACCGTTATCAGCTTTAAGAGTACTAATCTGTGTCTCAAGCTTGGCAATATTGTCTGTTCTCTCAGTTACCTGAGTCTGCAAATATATATATCCCACGAAAAAGCATACGCAGAAAACGATAGCCATAGTTGCATATACAGAAGCTACCTTCTTTCTCTTCTGACGATGAATCTTGGCGCGTCTAATATCTCTTTGTCTGCGCTCTTCTTCCTGTCTTCTTCGCTCTAGATATTCTTCATACTCAACCTCTGGATTGAGTTTTCTAACAGCATTTCCCTCTTCAATATAAACTGTTTGAACTCTTGCCATGGCAACCTCTTCCTCTTCTAACTATTCACACACCTTTTAAAACATCTAAGCTTTGCACTCCTCGACCTGGAATTTTCTGATATCTCCAGGTCAGAAGGCAAAATGGGTTTGCGAGTAACCACCTCTCCTTTGGATACTCGTCCGCATGCACATACCGGGAACTCTTTCGGACATATGCATGGATTTTCATTTTCCCTGAAAATATTCTTAACAATACGATCTTCTAACGAGTGAAATGTTATGATGCATATCCGACCATTCTCATCTAACATATCAATCATACTGCCAATACTTTTCTCAAGGACTTCCAACTCCCTATTAACCTCTATTCTGAGGGCTTGGAACGTTCTCTTCGATGGATGACCACCTTTTAACCTATTTTTCTTGGGGATGCTTTCTTCAATAATCTGATTAAGCTCCCCCGTTGTTGTTATCTTCTTACTTCCTCTTGCTTTGCATATATTCTTGGAAATGTTAGGAGCAAACCTCTCTTCTCCATACACCCTTAGAATTCTAACAAGTTCTTCATAGGAATAATCATTTACAATATCGCAGGCTGTAAGCTTTCCTTCCTTGTCCATTCTCATATCGAGAAGCGAATCACTGCTCATATAAGAAAAGCCCCTGTCCTTCTCATCTAATTGAAATGAAGATACTCCCAAGTCAAGCACTATTCCGTTAACCTTATGAATTCCTAGGTCCTCTAAGACCTTAGGCATATTCTCGTAATTGCTCTTAACAATGGTGACCTTATCTTCATATCCCTCAAGTCTTGCTTTTGCAGCCTTGATTGCATCCTCATCTTGATCTATCCCGATTAGCCTACCCTTGTCTAGCCTCTTGACAATCTCAAGGGAATGACCTGCACCACCTAATGTTCCATCTACATATATGCCATTAGGATTAATATCAAGTAATTCTATGGTCTCATCTAAGAGCACCGAATAATGATTAAATTCCATAAGCTATATAAATATTCCAATCTCTGCCATATTCTCAGCGATTGAATCCATCTCGTCATCAGTATATACGTTGCAATCGTTCCACTTATCCTTGCTCCATATCTCAATTCTGCTTGAGACACCTGCAAGGACTACCTCTTTGGTTAGTCCTGCGTGGTCTCTGAGGTTTTGAGGAAGAAGGATTCTTCCTTGCTTATCTACTTCGCAGTTAGTAGCACCAGCAAAGAAGAATCTCATGAACTTTCTTGCTTCACGTGTAATCATTGGTTTAGAGTGCATCGCCTCTTCGATGTTAGACCATTCATCAAGAGTATATACGAATAAACATCCGTCTAAGCCTTTAGTAACAACGAATTCTTTGCCAAGCTCTTCACGAAACTTGGCTGGCATTATAAGTCTGCCCTTATCGTCTATGTTATGTTCGAATTCGCCGATGAACATATAGGCTCTCCCCTCTTAGAATTTGTTCGAAATGGCTCTCCACTTTGCTCCACTTCTTACCACGTAAGTCCATTCTATTCCATTAAAGCCCAAATATCAAGTGTTTTTTTGCTTACAAATCACGCATTTTCAAGGGTTGGGGGATTGTGGGGGATATAAAAACACAAAAAAATGTGGTTGCGAGATTCGCAACCACAATATATTGTGTTCGTATTAAATTTTATGTAATACTATACAAAGTTTCGATATTGTTTTTGTATAATATTACATTATTACATCTGTCGTGTTCTACCACATTTTACACCTATTTCGCCACTGCCTTCTCAGGCTTTATTCGTGGTGTGGCAGGCTTTTTCTTAACAATGAATACTATATTAAGAACAATGGAAACTATAATCATTATAATAGCCACCACCTGGGATATGGCAATTCCTGTACTGCCAATCTGTAATTGATCAGTTCTAAGGGATTCAATAAAGAATCTTCCCAAACCATATAAGCCAATGTAAAGAAGGAATATCTGCCCATCGAACTTCTTATATTTTCTAAACAGTACAAGGAACAATAGTACACATAGGTTCCATAATGACTCATATAAATATGTAGGGTGCACGCTAACAAAGGCCTCACCATTTACATATGTAAGATGGCTCATCATATTATCTGTTACAAAGCTGCTTGATCTTACGCGGCTAAGTGGAATCATCATGGCGCTAAAACCATCCGTATAGTCTCCGAAGGCTTCTCTGTTGAAGAAATTCCCCCATCTTCCAGCAATCTGGCCAAGAATAACACCAAGGCTTACAATATCAGCCACAAGCCAGAAGTCAAGCTTGAATATCTTACAACATATTATTACTGCAAGCATACCTAGCAGGATTCCGCCGTATATGCCAAGACCACCCTCCCATACTTTGAGTATGCTAAGAGGATTCTCCTTATAATAATCGAAGGAGAATATGACATAATATAGTCTTGCTCCTATAATTCCCGAAACAATAGTTATAATCGTAAGGTCAATAAAGTGATCTCTGTCAACATTGTAATATCTGCACTCGCTATAGCACCACAAAAATGCCACTATCATTGCAGTTCCAATTATCAATCCATATAATGAGATATTAATAAATCCCAAGTTAATAAATTCAGGCACATTATCTAAGGTAAGACCAATTCCTGGAAATATTATAGTATTACTCATCTTCTTCACTGAACATCTGATATATCTGAATCTTCAGAGCATCTGTATCTGTCATGCCCACAAAGATACATCCATAATGATATTCGCCTTCCTTTTCTTCATTCTCGCTGCATCGAACAACCTTAAGAACTGCATCAATTATCTCTTTCGTCCATATTTGGATGCGCGCATCAAAGCAGTCTCCAACAAGAAGCTGCTTGTCAGTCTTAAAGCCCAACCCCATCTTCGATACATCAGTTATCTCAACATCAATATATTCCTTCTCTTTATTAACATCTTCTGTGATGATGCCAAGGGACACATTAATATCAAGGTCCGTTCGTTTGTTCTTTCTCTTCTCCTCCATAGTCTCCTCCTATACAAATTGATTATATACTATTTGTAAATGTTAGTATAGATTTTTTAGAATTATTTTATTAGCATGGCGTCGCCAAAGCTAAAGAACCTATACCTCTCTTTAACTGCTTCTTCGTAGGCAGCAAGAACATTTTCACGACCAGCCAAGGCAGATACAAGCATAATTAATGTAGACTCTGGCAAATGGAAATTCGTAATAAGGGAATCAATCACCTTAAAATTAAATCCTGGATAAATAAAAATATCAGTATCACCTTTTTTCGGCGTTAGCAAGCCATTCTCGTCGACTGACGACTCTACTGTTCTCGTACTGGTTGTTCCAACAGAAATTACCTTGCCACCATTTGCTTTAGTATCATTAATTATGTCGCAGGCTTCCTTAGTAATCTCGTAATACTCAGAATGCATGTGATGCTCTAGCACATTTTCCACCTTAACAGGACGAAATGTACCAAGGCCCACATGTAGGGTAACTTCGGCAATCTTAACGCCCTTATCCCTTAATTTCTGCAATAATTCAGGCGTAAAATGAAGCCCTGCTGTAGGTGCAGCTGCCGAACCATCATGCTTAGCATATACCGTCTGATATCTGCTCTTATCCTGCAGCTTGTGCGTAATGTAAGGCGGAAGCGGCATCTCTCCTAGCTTGTCAAGAATCTCTTCGAAGATTCCCTCATATTCAAAGCGAATCAGACGATTTCCTTCCTCTACAACATCAACTATCTCACCTGTAAGCAGCCCCTCACCAAATACTATTCTAGCGCCAACTCTGGCTTTTTTACCAGGGCGACTGAGGCATTCCCAGGTATTGCCATCCACTCTCTTAAGCAGGAGAATCTCGATTGCAGCACCAGTATCCTCCTTAACGCCATATAATCTGGCAGGAATTACCTTGGTATTATTAATAATCAGGCAGTCGCCCTCATTAATATATTCAATTATATCGTAGAAATGCTTATGAGTTACCTTGCCCGTTGCCTTATCAAGAACCATGAGGCGAGATTCGCTCCTTTTCTCTAAAGGGTCCTGGGCAATTAATTCCTTAGGTAGCTCATAATTAAAGTCACTAACGTTCATATATATACCTTTTGTAAAGTCTTAAGCACAACTCTTATACATACTATATATGCATACCTGATTATTCTTTGCTAATGCTATGTAAGTAATTGTCACCTAGTCGTAACAGTCCGTATGACGGGAACCGGGCTTCGACAGTCATCCAGACCACTCACCCCTATTCGCGACATCCATGTCACGAATTTCCCTCACTTAACCAATTACTAACATAGCATAAGCTCGAATAAAGGGTAAGCATATATTGTTTGTATAAGAGTTTATTCTTAACTTCTAAGTTCTATATCCTTGCCCTTTAGAGCTTTGAGGATGCGATTCATGGCTGAGTTGACGTCTTCGTCAGAAAGGTTCTTGTCAGGGGCTCTGAATACAAGGGAATATGCCATAGATTTGTGTCCCTTTAGAATCTGATTACCTTCGTATACGTCGAATAACTCAAAGCTTTCTAAGTAAGCGCCACCCTTATTTTCGAATATTTCTTCAATCTGTCCTGCTAGAACATCCTTAGGCACTACCATACTTATATCTCTTGTAGCAGCTGGGAACTTGGCTACTGGTTCGAATTTCTTATCGAAGGAAGCCTCGTCTCTAAGAATTGTTGTATCAATTACAGCAATATAGACCCTATCCTTAATTGAATAGTTGTTAGCTACCATTGGATGTACTTCACCAAGATATCCCAATTCCTTACCATTGTATACAATACTAGCCTGACGACCTGGGTGTAAGAAATTCTTCTTATTCTCTGGGTCATAAATAGCCTTTTTGTTCATTCCTAAGTCAACTAGGAGCTCTTCTACCACACCCTTTAATGTGAAGAAATCACCTTCGCCATACATTCCAAGGGTTAACATCATCTTCTCTTCAGGCAGCTCTTCAACAGGTACCTGCTTAGGAAGATATACATTTCCAAGCTCGTATAGTCTAACATCCTTATTACGATGATTATAGTTTGTCGATAGAGATGTAAGCATACCATCAAGCGGAAGCGTTCTCATTATAGAATAGTCTTCACCAAGTGGGTTAGAAATAACTACAGTCTTTCTACACTCATCATCCTTATCAATTAATAGCTTGTCGAACACCTTAGGACTCTCGAAGGAATAACACATTGCCTGTGAAAATCCGCAGAACTCAACTGTGTTCTTAATAATATTCTCGATGCTAAGCTTATAGCTTAACTTACCTGCAGTAGCCTCACCACTAGGAAGAGACGTAGGAATCTTATCGTATCCATAAAATCTTGCAACCTCTTCAGCAAGGTCAGCATAGCTTAGAAGGTCCTGTCTAAATGTTGGAATAACAACCTTGTCCCCCTCAACCTTAAGCTCTAATCTTGTGAAATAGTCAATCATCTCATCAGTACTAATGTCAGTTCCAAGCATATTGTTATATTTCTCAGGCTCAAATGGAATTGTTATCTCTTCCTTCTTAACAGGATATACATCAACAACTCCACCAACAACCTCGCCTGCGCCAAGTTCTTCAATAAGCTGGCAGGCTCTGTTAATAGCATTAATTGCGTTGTTAGGATCTAATCCCTTCTCGAACTTTCCAGAAGCATCTGTACGAAGACCTACCTTCTTAGATGATAATCTGATATTAGTTCCATCAAAGCAAGCCGATTCGAACAGCATTGTCTTAACATCATCAGTAATCATGGAATTCTCACCGCCCATGATGCCGGCGATACCAACAGGCTTCTTGCCATCACATATCATAAGTACAGACTCATCTAGTTCTCTTTCCTGTCCGTCTAAGGTTGTGAATTTCTCGCCCTTTGACGCATTTCTTACGACAATTGTATTATCCTCAATTGTATCTAAATCATAGGCATGCATTGGCTGGCCATATTCTTCCATTACATAATTAGTAATATCTACTATGTTGTTAATAGGTCTTATGCCCTGAGCCATTAATCTTCTCTGCATCCACTTTGGAGATGGCTCAATCTTAATATTCTTAACCACTCGAGCCGTATATCTCTTACAAAGTTCTGTATTATCAATTCTAACTTTAATAAAGTCATTGACATCCTCATTATTGCCTGTCTCAGTAATTATAGGTGCATTTAATTTCTTGTTAAATGTGGCAGCTGCCTCGCGTGCAAGTCCTATTACGCCAAAACAATCAACTCTGTTGCTTGTAATCTCGTATTCTACCACAACGTCGTCTCTTCCAAGAAGCTTAACAGCATCTGCTCCTAATTCCACGTCGTCTTCAAATATATATACTCCATCCTCAGGAGCTTCTGGATACATATCAGTTGATGCACCAAGTTCCTCAACAGAACAGAACATACCCTGACTCTCTACGCCACGAAGCTTACCTGTCTTAATCTTAACCGGCTTAGTCCCATCAAGAACACATCCCCCATTAAGAACTACAGGAATCTTGTCACCCTCTTTTACATTCTTAGCTCCTGTTACAATCTGCAGTTTCTCACTTCCAATATTAACCTGACATACAACAAGCTTGTCAGCATCTGGGTGATTTTCTATTGATTCAATTTGACCTACTACGATTTTCTCTAGGTTCTCATCCATCTTTTCATAAAATTCAACCTTAGAACCTGACAAAGTCATAGCATCCATATATTCTTTAGGTGTCACATCAAGACCTGGCACCAAGTCTTTTATCCATTTTAATGATGTTCTCATAATATATCTCCTCCTACCACTGGCTCAAAAATCTATCGTCATTTTCGTATAATAAACGCATATCATCAATCTCGTACTTAAGCAAAGTAATACGCTCTAAGCCTAATCCAAAGGCAAAGCCCTGATATTCATCTGGGTCTATTCCGCTCATCTTAAGTACTTTAGGATGTACCATTCCACAACCTAAGATTTCAATCCAACCTTCGCCCTTGCAGAATCTACAACCTTTTCCACCACATTTGAAGCAGGATACATCCACTTCAGCGCTAGGCTCTGTAAATGGGAAATGATGAGGTCTGAACTTAACCTTAACATCTTCTCCGAAGAGCTCCTTAGCGAACTGCTCTAATGTACCCTTAAGGTCTGCAAATGTTACATTTTTATCTACTACCATTCCCTCTATCTGATGGAATGATGGTGAATGCGTCGCATCAACCTCATCAGAACGAAATACTCTACCAGGAGCAATCATTCTAATTGGAAGCTTGCCCTTCTCCATCTGGTGAACCTGAACTGGAGAAGTCTGAGTTCTAAGAAGAATATCCTTGTTAATATAGAAGGTATCCTGTTCGTCCTTAGCTGGATGGTTAGGAGGAATATTAAGTGCTTCGAAATTGTAATAATCATATTCAACCTCAGGTCCTTCTACTACTTCATATCCCATTCCAACAAATATCTTCTCAACCTCATCTAATACCTTAGAATTAGGATGACGATGGCCTTTGTGAAGGCGCTGCGCAGGAAGTGTAACATCTATTGTCTCAGATGCTAGACGAAGTTCCATCTCTTTGGCTTCCATCTTAGCCTTAGCCTCTGCAAGATACTGCTCAATAGACTCTCTTGTCTCATTAACCAGCGCACCTACCTTAGGTCTATCTTCAGGCGCCACATCCTTCATACCTTTAAGAACTGCAGTGAGCTCTCCTTTTTTACCAAGAAAAGAGACTTTGACGTCGTTTAGGTTTCCCATTTCTTTTGCATTGTCAATCTGCTTCATAGCATTTTCTTTAATCTGCTTTAGTTTGTCTTTCATATTTATTGTTCCTTTCTTTAAATATATTAGTGTGATTAAGAGAATAATTGGTACGCTCATAAGAAAATCGCTAAACCAATTATTCTCTTAATCACGCTATAGTATTCATACTAACTTAAGAGGAAATCGCTAAGCTGACACTTTTTACAAAAATCATTACCACCGGCTTAGCCGGTGGTTTGTTCTGCGGCTATAAGCCGCTGTTCCCTGCCTGCCTCTAAAGAGGCACTGAATAGTCCGCCTTCCGC